>NZ_JBBPHM010000058.1:0-503 GCF_038039755.1 Myroides sp. C1519 | reverse complement strand
CCTAAATCAATTGTCTCTGAAGATCCGTTTGAGTTTACATATGTTAAAGCATTTGTTCCTTCATTGTAAGTCAAACTCGTTTTGTTTAATACCAATTCTTTTAGAACACCTTTTGCATCAGTGTACTTAAGGGTATTTGTCGATTTATCGTAATCTACAGATCCTGTTCCTAAGTCTAATGTTGAAGTGTTTCCCTTCTCATCTTTATAGTTCAACGCATTAGTTGATTTGTCATATCCTAACACAGTTAGTGTTTCATTTGCTGAAACCAACTTGCCTAAATCAATTGTCTCTGAAGATCCGTTTGAGTTTACATATGTTAAAGCATTTGTTCCTTCATTGTAAGTCAAACTCGTTTTGTTTAACGCCACTTCTTTTAAAACACCTTTTGCATCAGTGTACTTAAGGGTATTTGTCGATTTATCGTAATCTACAGATCCTGTTCCTAAGTCTAATGTTGAAGTGTTTCCCTTCTCATCTTTATAGTTCAACGCATTAGTTGA
>NZ_JBBPHM010000057.1:0-505 GCF_038039755.1 Myroides sp. C1519 | reverse complement strand
CGCGCTCGTACGGGCGAACCTATGTGTTCGCCCCTTGTTGTTTATTTATAAACAAAAAAAAAACGATATGTGATATACATTGCGTCGTATGCCGTGCGGGCGAATAATAATTCGCCCCTACATAGGTTGATTTGTGATGTTTTGTTAATAATGACATTCCCACATTTTCACAACGGTTGAATTGTGATGTTTGTTTGTAATGACATTTCGGTTTTCGGTTCGACGCATCACGTTTTACGTTTCACGTATTTCGGTTATCGGTTCCCGATTTTCTGTTTCCACATTGCATATCACGCATCGCGCTCGTACGGGCGAACCTATGTGTTCGCCCCTTGTTGTTTATTTATAAACAACCAACACGATATGTGATATACATTGTGTCGTATGCCGTACGGGCGAATAATAATTCGCCCCTACATAGGTTGAATTGTGATATTTTGTTTGTAATGACATTCCCACATTTTCACAACGGTTGAATTGTAATGTTTTGTTTGTAATGACATTC
>NZ_JBBPHM010000056.1:0-572 GCF_038039755.1 Myroides sp. C1519 | reverse complement strand
AAGGTTCCTAATTTGAGATTCCCAGGATTTGAGGGGGAATGGGAGACTAAGACGCTGGGAGAGATATCACAACTTATAACTAAAGGAACTACTCCGAAAAAATTCACGAATCAAGGTATTAAGTATATTAAAATAGAATCATTTAAAGAAAATTCTATTGATATAGAAAAATGTATGTTTATTGATGAAATAACGCATAATAAAGAGCTGAAAAGATCTATATTAAGAGAAGGAGATATTTTATTTGCTATTGCAGGTGCAACTATTGGAAAAACTAATATTGTAACAAAAGCTGTTTTACCTGCGAACACTAATCAAGCATTAGCAATTATAAGATTAAATGAAAAAGAAGTTAAAAGTTATATTATTCAGATTTTGAAATCTGCAATAATGCAGAAATATATTAAGGAAAGTATTTCTGTTGGAGCTCAACCTAACTTGAATTTAGAACAGATAAATAGTTTTTCTTTTTGTTATCCAAATATTGAAGAACAAAAGAAAATAGCCTCATTTCTATCCCTCATTAACGAAAGAATAATAACCCAAAACAAAATAATTGAGGAGTTAGAAAC
>NZ_JBBPHM010000055.1:0-604 GCF_038039755.1 Myroides sp. C1519 | reverse complement strand
GAGGTGTCAGGTTAAGTCCTATAACGAGCGCAACCCCTATTGTTAGTTACCAGCGCGTTATGGCGGGAACTCTAGCAAGACTGCCGGTGCAAACCGAGAGGAAGGTGGGGATGACGTCAAATCATCACGGCCCTTACGTCCTGGGCTACACACGTGCTACAATGGTCAGTACAGAAAGCAGCTACCTGGCGACAGGATGCGAATCTCAAAAGCTGATCACAGTTCGGATTGGAGTCTGCAACTCGACTCCATGAAGCTGGAATCGCTAGTAATCGGATATCAGCCATGATCCGGTGAATACGTTCCCGGGCCTTGTACACACCGCCCGTCAAGCCATGGAAGCTGGGGGTACCTGAAGTCGGTGACCGCAAGGAGCTGCCTAGGGTAAAACTGGTAACTAGGGCTAAGTCGTAACAAGGTAGCCGTACCGGAAGGTGCGGCTGGAACACCTCCTTTCTAGAGAAAAAATTAGTAATTAATACTTTACTCTCGCTGTTAGTTCAAAATACAACACTTAAGTATACAGAGTCTCGTAGCTCAGCTGGTTAGAGTACTACACTGATAATGTAGGGGTCGGCAGTTCGAGTCTGCCCGGGACTACTAA
>NZ_JBBPHM010000054.1:0-664 GCF_038039755.1 Myroides sp. C1519 | reverse complement strand
AACGATCATTGACATATTGAGATACTTAACTAATACAGTTAGAAAAGAATCAAAAATAATAAAATTTATAGAAAGTACGATTCGAAAGAATTGTAAGCACATAAGCAAAATAAGGGCGTATGGGGAATGCCTAGGCTCTCAGAGGCGACGAAGGACGTGATAAGCTGCGAAAAGCTACGGGGATCGGCACACACGATTTGATCCGTAGATATCCGAATGGGGCAACCCAGTATGTTGAAGACATATTATCCTAATAGGAGGCGAACCTGCTGAACTGAAACATCTAAGTAGGCAGAGGAGAAGAAAACAAAAGTGATTCCGCAAGTAGTGGCGAGCGAACGCGGAATAGCCCAAACCAATGTTGTTACGGCAATATTGGGGTTGTAGGACCACGATATTTCTTGCGGATTTAATTAGAATTACCTGGAAAGGTAAACCAAAGAGGGTGATAGTCCCGTACAAGTAAGAGAAGATAAGAATAGTGGTATCCTGAGTAGGTCGGGGCACGTGAAACCTTGATTGAATCCGGCGGGACCATCCGCCAAGGCTAAATACTCCTGAGAGACCGATAGTGAACCAGTACCGTGAGGGAAAGGTGAAAAGAACCGTGAATAACGGAGTGAAATAGATCCTGAAACCATACGCCTACAAGCGGTCGGAGCCC
>NZ_JBBPHM010000053.1:0-719 GCF_038039755.1 Myroides sp. C1519 | reverse complement strand
ATAGTCAAAAAATGTTGATTAGGCAGCGCAAACGAAAAGCATACACAACAGATTCTAGAGCATGGAGAGGTCAATATTTGGACTTGTATAATGGTGTAAAGGTTATTAGACCAGAGCAATTTTGGGTAAGTGATATTACATATATACGACTAAATAATGCTTGGGGATATCTGAGTTTAATCACAGATGCTTATTCACATAAAATAATGGGATATAGTTTTAATCTAGATTTGACTACAAAAGGGTGTTTGAAAGCCTTAACAATGGCGTTAAAAAATAGAATGTATACAGAAAAACTTATTCATCATTCTGATAGAGGATGCCAATACTGTAGCGCTACTTACACTCAGTTATTAATAGATAACGATATATCAATAAGTACTACACAAAGTGGAGAGCCAAGAGATAACGCAGTAGCAGAGCGAGTAAATGGCATAATTAAAGGAGAGTTTAATCTAAACTACTCAAGTTTAGGGTATCAAAAAACTAAGGAAAAAATAGGTAATAGCATAGAAGCTTATAATCAAATTAGACCTCACGATAGTTGTGATAGATTAACTCCTAATCAAGCTCACCTAAAAACAGGGGTGCTTCCTAAAAGATGGAAGAATTATTACAAGAATAAAACAGAGAAAAAAGAACTTGTACAGCAGTAATAGGATTACTGAAATAACTGTACAGTACAAAACAGGATTATCAACTATAGCTGTACAGCTATA
>NZ_JBBPHM010000052.1:0-912 GCF_038039755.1 Myroides sp. C1519 | reverse complement strand
ACAACACTTTTAATGTTGGGGTCCTGGGTTCGAGCCCCAGTCGGGTCACAAAGCTACTCTTTACGGAGTAGCTTTTTCTGTTTTATAGAAGAGAAGATGTATTTTTATTTTTCAAATGAAGCGCCTAATATTTTTGTGCCTTGCTTTAATGAAAAGTAAATATTATTCATAACTTTAGGATAAAGAATATATAACTACCGGCCGCGTGGAGGAATTGGTAGACTCGCCATCTTGAGGGGGTGGTGTCGCAAGACGTGTCAGTTCGAATCTGATCGCGGTCACTTAAAAAAGACAATTGAATGTATTCAGTTGTCTTTTTTTGTTTTATACAGACACTCTTGTTATTTTTTTGAGAAAAAAGGCGGTAAAAAAATAAAGCTACTTAAGTGATTAAGTAGCTTTATTTTTAGTTTTCTTCTGTTTTTTCATCATCATCATTTACTTTTTTCGAATTCCCCATCATCATGAACAATGCGATAACTAAGGCAACACAAACTAATGCGAAGATAATGATCATAAAAGTTCCGTTACCAAAGTTGTAAAGAGGTAAGTTGTGTAAAGTCATAATATGTTTTATTTTTGTTATTTTAACAATAAAGGTATGTATTAAATTTAACATTTAAAATGATATTTGTCATATATGTATTTGAGTGAGTTATAAACATCTTAAATGGTGTTTTTTAAACTGTTCTTTAAATGTAATAAATAACATAAAATATTTTATAGTCTTATTTACTCATACTGTGGTGTTTAAAATGTTGGGTAATTTTTTTTAAAAAAAAGTGATATCTATGTTTGTGTAGTTTTCAAAAAAGGCTACCTTTGCACAGCAATTGAGAAACAAATAAATGTTTATCAATGACTCGATAGCTCAGTTGGTAGAGCACAACACTTTTAATGTTGGGGTCCTGG
>NZ_JBBPHM010000051.1:0-913 GCF_038039755.1 Myroides sp. C1519 | reverse complement strand
GAAGTCGTCTTGACTTTTGTAAAATAAAAAAGGGTTATAGAAATTTGTGTCGCTAAACAAACAAAACCTACAACCCCTTGTACCAAGTACTCCACAAAGATAGTATAGAATTAGATATAGTACCACATTTACCACTTCCAAAAAGAGGATTTAAATCAAAAGCTCCACTTTATGAGATAGTTAATGCTATATTGTACAAACTAAAAACAGGTATCCAATGGAGTTATTTACCAGTTGAAGCCTTGTTTAGTTCTCAAGTATTAAGTCATAAAACAGTATTTGGTCATTTTCGTAATTGGTGCAAAGCAGATGTATGGCAATCTTGTTGGACAGAATTATTAAAAAAGAATAAGTCTCTTATTGATTTATCAAGTGCAGACTTAGACGGAAGCCATACTACAGCTTTAAGAGGCGGAGAACAAGTAGCTTATCAAGGTAGAAAAAAACGTAAAACGACGAATTCTTTATATTTTACAGATCGTCAAGGTCTACCATTAGCTATGTCAAAACCGATAGCAGGAAATCACAATGATTTGTTTGATATAGAAGTCTATTTTGAAGATATAGCTAGTCAACTAACTAATGCTAAAATATCTCTATCAGGATTGTTTATTAATGCTGATGCTGGATTTGATTCTCAGAAGCTTAGAAAAATATTTAGTGATAAAGAAATAATAGCTAACATCTGTCCAAATAAACGAAATGGGCAAGATAATGAAGATGATTATTTTGATAAACAACTATATAAAGAAAGATATGCTATTGAAAGAACGAATGCTTGGTTAGATAGCTTTCGTTCTTTACTAAATAGATTTGACACCACACTTTCTAGCTGGATGGCTTGGAACTTCATTGCTTTTATTGTTATAGGACTGAAAAAGTTTTACAAAACTAAAAAGTCAAGATGACTTCA
>NZ_JBBPHM010000050.1:0-932 GCF_038039755.1 Myroides sp. C1519 | reverse complement strand
GTATTGATTACATCTTGTGTAACAGTAATTTTTGTAGACGCCGCCTTGCCTGTCTCATCTGTGTAGCTATACTCTATATAATTCTTAGCATCTCTACCTTGACTTAAACCTGTTAACGTCTCCGCAAATTTTACATTCTCTGTATCTTTTCCATTGTTAAAGGTAAAACCTGCTTTAACTCCTGATTCATTTACTGTTTCATTTGCTAAACTCGCTACAAACGTATTTTCCTTGATTATCTCTGTAATATTGATCTCTTTAACACTATCTCCTTCTTTCACCACAAAAATAATATCGCCCTCTTTCTCTATTACCTTAACATCACCTGTTGTATTAGTTATGAACTCCTCTAAGATTGTTTTGTTATCATTGATGATTGTCTCAAAGTCATTACTAACATCTTGTGATACTGTTATAAATCGCTCTGTTCCCAACTCGTCTATATACTTGTAGTACGTAAACTTAGCATCTGCATCTGTTACATTGGCAATAGCTCCTTTGACAAAACGATTCGCAGTGGTTACTGTCTCTGTGAAAGTAACTACATCTTTACCTGCTTCTTTAGTGTCAATAGTCAATCCTTTTCCTGTAGTAGCTGTTTTAGAAACGGCTGTTACAGATGTGTACTTCTGATTGTCTTTAACAAACTCTCCTAAGTCGATTGTCTCTGTTCCATTTTCTGTAACATAAGTAATCTTATAGTTATCTCCTTCTTTGACAATAGAAATATCTGATCGCTTGTCTGTGATAATCTTTTCTATCTCGCGGATTACTTCTGAATCTTTGATAATCTCAGGAAACGTATTGATTACATCTTGTGTAACAGTAATTTTTGTAGACGCCGCCTTGCCTGTCTCATCTGTGTAGCTATACTCTATATAATTCTTAGCATCTCTACCTTGACTTAAACCTGTTAACGTCTCCGCAAATTT
>NZ_JBBPHM010000004.1:0-151611 GCF_038039755.1 Myroides sp. C1519 | reverse complement strand
TTAACAATGAAGATGTACAAAATATCTTAAACGAGTACTGGGAGTTACATGAACCAATTGGAAATGTAACCTACGTTAAAGAGGGAGATAGCTATGTGTTTAAATACATCGACGAGAATGGCGATAGCCAAGTGATAGATGTAGAGGCAATCGTAAAGAAATATGAAACTGTTACTACGATTACTCCAGAGGTAAAAGACGGTAAAAAGACAGGTAAGTACGTTTATAAAAACGAGAGCTTAGATGAAGTAACTATTGATGTAGTAGGAGATGTGATTACTAACTTCGATGAAATCATTAACAATGAAGATGTACAAAACGATTTGTATTTAACAGTTGCTAATAATGGAAAGAAACTATCATCAGATAATTCAATTACTGTTGCGTCTGAGAACAAGGCAGTATTACAAGATATAAAAATTGCGGTTGCGATTGAAGGAATTCAAACAACACACTTAACTAATGCAGCTGTAACAACAAGTAAAGTAAAAAACAGTGCAATTAATATTTATAAAATCAATTCAGGGAAAACATTTAATGAAGAGGAAATAGCAAGTAACTTTGAAGAAGGTGAAGTGCTAACAGCAGATGGTAAGGGAGGTGTAATATTTAAAAGACCAGAAATGAAAAACACATTGGTAGATTATTCTTTTGAAGAACAAGTTACAGGACAAAAATGGATAGGTACTGATAAAGAAGTGATTCAGAGAGTTTTTGAAGTAGAGTTTTCTCAAGCCGAGAATAAAGTAACATTAGATGGTGACTTTATAGATGTTGTATTAGATGCGAGATTTATAAATCAATCAACCAATTCTTCTACACGTGGTTTAATTAAGAAAGAGATTGTAAATGGCAAAACAATTCTAACACTTGGGACACCAGGAACTTTAACGGTGAAGCATCCCAAAGGGAAATACTATCTTATATTAGAGTACGTGAAAAAATAAACATAAGGGTGGTTATTTCAAAAGTAATCACTCTTATTAAAAAAGGGAAAGATGAAAAATAAGATATATTTATTAATAAGCATACTTACTTCATATGTAGGTATGGCACAGATTGGTATCGGTACAGAAAATCCAGAAAATGGAATCGAAATAGAAGGAAGTATAAGATTTCGAAATTTAGAAGAAGGAGACTTGAATGTATTTAACAGAGAAGTTCTGATGGATAAAGAGGGAAAGTTAGGATACTTAGAAATTGAAAACGATCGTTCTTACTTTGTTAAAATGATTTATGATGAAATGGAAGATAGTGTTGTGATAAATAAAACAGATGAAAGTAAAGATCTGTTGTTAGATATTGAATTAGAATTATTACCTAATACCATTTCTGTATTCGAAATTCATTACAATGTTCCTCTTTATTTTGAAGTGAAGCAAAAAGAGTCTTTTCACGAAATTCCTTTAGTTAGTGAAGTTGGAGTTAGGTTGATGAAAAAAGAGGAGGGTAAAGATAATAGCTATGTTAATTTAGTTGAGGGTAATAGAGCACTATCTTTACCAGTAGACTTTGAAAATGCTTCTCGTAAATTTGAATATAGAGATATTTTTATTGAAGGGATGAATGTTCAAGAAGTCGTAAACTCAGGAACAGAATTAAAAAAAATAAGTTATAAATTAATGAGTTATTCTAAAAGTAATCAAGGAGTTATACAATATGGGGCAAATGGTGATAAAGGATCAGGTGTAGGGATGATGTTGGTAAAAGTATATCACAAACCTTATTATGGGAATAAAAATAAAATGTAAAAAAATGAGAAGGATAATTTGTATTTTTTTGATGTTTTATGGCTTTGTTTGTGTAGCTCAGGTGGGAATTGGAATTGAAGATCCAACAGCAGCAGTTCATTTTGGACAAGATGTAAAACTAAAAGATGTAAGTAATGTAGTTGGGCCGATGGAAGAATATCCTCAACATTTAATTGCAGATGAAAAGGGAAATTTAGCGGTGTTTTCAGGATTGCCAACTAATTTACTGTTTAAAAATGTTGTTACAAAAAAAATGAAAGAAATAGTGGGAATTTCTTCAAATGATGTGCAAGGAGGGAACAATTACGATTATGCTGAGAAGGCTCTAAATTTGAATACGTCTATTGTAATACCACCTAATAAGACCTTTGTATTTGAAGTAACGTATAGTGTTCCTTCAATGCTTCCTGGATTCGGAAACCCTAAAGGAGAGTTTGGTGTATTTGCAAAAAGGAAACTTGGAAATCTTGAATTTGAAAAGTTAGAAGAGTCAGTTCGTGTGTTTTCTCCTACTTCAAGAACACCGGGTACAGCAACAGCAAATGGTAGGGCTGTTGGTTTTACTTATGTAGATACGGTGCGCAATGATACTGATCAACCTCTTGAAGTAATTTATGATATATATGGATTTACTGATCATATCAACTTAAGTAATTATAGAATTATATTTGGAGCTTATTCAGATAGAGGTGAAAATTATAATTGGGGAAAAGGATTGCTGATGATTACTATCAATGAATTATTAAAATAGAAGAGATGAACAAGTTTATATTAATATTTTTCAGTTTATTAAGTGTTTCTGTTTTGGCACAAGTGGGAATAGGAACAGAAGATCCCAAAGTGAGTTTAGATATTGATTACAAGGGGGTTAAAGTAGAAAAATCAGAAGATAGTTTTATACGTTTAGAAGGTTTGGAGAGAAGACAGGATTACTTGCGAAAAATAATTTTAAACACTGAGGGTGATGTAGCAACAATGGACTATGAGGATGATAACTTTAATCTTAAAACACTAAAGTATGCTAAAAGTCAAAAGACAATTCACACAGAGAAAAGCGCGAATGTAATGAAAGACCAGAGTAATGTTAATGCACATATTGATATAGAATTGGATATAGAAGTGATTTTATCTCCAAATACAGAGAATATTATTTTTCTGGAATATGACGTGCCTATCTATATTTATAATAATGTTGATAATAATTCAAATAGCGATTTAAATTATGATTTAATGGGGAAAAAGGTAAGTATTGGATATATGGGAGTAACAATGGTTAAAGTTGGCGATGATGGTATACTTGGTGAGTTAGATCAAGGATCGAGAAAAATAACAAATTATCAAAATAGATCGTCAATAGAAGGGGATAATTTGATGGGGGTATCTATTACAGGTAAAGCAGTTGATCAAATTAGAAATACGGAACCAGTAGAGAAAAAAGTGATGTATAAATTATATGCTTACGTTGAAAAAGGAAACTCAAGTCCAAATAAGGACATATACTTTGGTAATGCCAAAGGAGAGATAGAGTCTTTAGGGCAAGGGATTTTTAATGCTGTTGTTTATGAAAAAGTTATTTCACGAATTAATTAATAAAGTTACCATAGAAATAAGAGGGTTAGTATAAATTATTTTCTAACGAGAAAGTTTTAGTTAGTTGTTTATATTGATTACTTCATATAAGAACTTAAGGCTGTATAAAACTGTAGTAACACAGCTTTTAAAATACTATTGTGAATACTGTCTATTCTAAATAGAGTATTAAAATTTACTGTTTTTTATAGTTAAATTTTACTTGAAACAAAGTAAGTTAAGAGAAATTAATATATTAAAAGTATCTAAAAAAATAGAATCTGTACAAAAACTGTACAAATTCGAGCATAAAAAAAGCCTAACTATTTAATTATCAATAGTTAGGCTTTTTTCCTGTGGAGTCGCCGAGAATCGAACTCGGGTCCAAACAAGCAATCAGGAAGCTTTCTACACGCTTAGTTCCTTATTAAATTTTCGATTGTGAGCTTGGCAAGAAACAGCCACTCACAACTTAGTCTCTAAGATGTCAACCTATGTACGAGACGCTCGTAGGTTTAGGTTTACTTTACGGTTCCTCTGGACAAAGCGCCATAAACCAAGGCTCTTAAGAGGAATCTAGCTCTCCCACCTGGTGGGAACTAAAGGCAAATCTTACTATAATTCAGATTAAGCAGCTAAAGCGTAATTATTTTCGCCGTTTAAAAAGTTCGTTACATGATATTTACGAGCTACATAACAACGCTCGACGTGCTTACTAACTAATTCCACTCGCTGTCAATACCGATCGACCCCTTTGTTTACTTAGTTTAGTAACTTGTGGCAAAAGTACAACAATATTTGTTTTCTTCAAAAGATTCTTAATAATGTTTTAACTATTGTCATTTTCTTTCTACTTTTTTGTACAAGTCAGAAATAATTCTATATTTGAATTTCCAACCAAAACCAAACAAATAAACTATAACTAACCAAACTATTTATTATGAAAATAGGAATTATTAAAGAACGGAAAAACCCTCCGGATAAGAGAGTTGTGCTTTGTCCTAATCAAGTGAAAAAGGCTTTAGATCGCTATAAAGACCTCACTATTAAGATAGAACGCTCCGATATCAGAGTTTTTTCTGACCAACAGTACGAAGCTTCTGGCTTTGAGTTATCAGACGATATGTCTGATTGTGATTTACTGTTAGGGGTAAAAGAAATTCCAGTTGATGCACTCATTCCAAATAAAACTTATGTCTTTTTTTCGCATACAATAAAAAAACAAGAACATAACCGTGAGCTTTTAAAAGCTTGCATTGAGAAGAACATTACATTAATGGATCACGAGACATTTGTAGACGGGAAGAACACGAGAATTATAGGATTCGGTAGATATGCCGGAATCGTTGGTGCCTATAACACACTAAGAGGATTTGGATTAAAATATGAATTATTTAATCTTGCTAAAGCGGAAACGTTATTGCATAAAGAAGATTTGATATTTCGCCTTAAAAAACAATTCTTTCCTCCGATTAAAATTGTATTGACAGGACAAGGAAAAGTAGCAAAAGGTGTTATGGAAATCCTTGACGGAATGAAGATGAAGAAGGTTTCTGTGGAGCACTTCTTGACACAGAAATACGATAGACCTGTGTACACGCAAATTGGTGTAACAGACTATTACAAGAGAATTGACGGTACAGAAGGTAGTAAACAAGATTTTTACGACAATCCAGAGTTGTACACGAGTGATTTTGAGAAATTTTCTCAAGTTGCTGATATTCTTATGACTGGGCATTTCCACAAAACAGGGTCTCCTGTGATTTTGACAAAAGAAATGCTTAACTCTCCTAAAAATCAGATTAAACTTATTGGTGATATTTCTTGTGATGTAGATCAAGGACCGATTGAGTCTACTTTGAGAGCATCTACTATTGCAGAACCTTTTTATGGGTATCATCCAAGACAAGATGAAGAGGTGGAGTTTGACCATCCAGCGGCAATAACTGTAATGGCAATTGATAACTTGCCTACAGAGCTTCCTAAAGACGCAAGCGAAGGCTTTGGTGAAGTGTTTGTAGAAGAGATTATGCCTGCTTTTTTTAACGGTGATAAAGATCAAGTGTTAAAGAGAGCGACAATTGTAAAAGACAAAAAACTTACAGAACGTTTTGACTATCTACAAGATTATGTAGATGGTAAAGAGTAATAAAAAAAATCCTTCCATTACGGAAGGATTTTTTTTCTTAAGGACATTAACCTATTTGGGTCTTCCATTTTCTTTTGTTCAGCTATACTCGCTGTAATTTTAAATATCTTCTCTGATAAATTAGAAAGCCAAATCAACTGTTCAATTACCAAGATAGATTCTTCCATCATATTCTGAATCTGTTTATCATCTGAATATGACTTCTTCAATTCATATTCACGTAGATCTTTTAAGTAAGTAACACTCACATTAAAGTTATCTGGTCTTTCAATAATATTAATTTCTTTGCCTGCATTGGCATCACTTAGCAAGTCTATCGTCTGTTTTAAATTACTGTCGATGTAGTCCATTACGATATTAAACGCTTCAGAAGCTTTGGTAGTTGTACGTGATTGTACATATATACCAATTGACGCAGCAGTAGATAAGAAGGTGTGGTTTAATACAGCCAACTCATATAATTCAGTTCGGTACTTTTGTTTAGACTTCGGTTCTTGAATCATACGTTGGAACGATGCCATCAAGTTTCCGATCTCAATAAACGCATATTTTCTCGCTATCTTATAAGGTAATGTTACTTCTCCTTTTTCATTATAATAAAGTGTAATTTCTTTTACATATTGTCTATTAGCTTGAAGCGATTTAGATAGGTGTGTATTGATGTTTAAGAACTCCCAAGATGGCCACAATAAGTAGTTAGCGCCAAAGGCAAGCAATGCACCAATTAAGGTATCAATCACCCTAAAAATAAGTAAGTCCATGAAATTCGGAGTTAATATTCCGTAAATCAACACAACATACATTGTAATGAAGGTAACTCCAACTTTATAATCGGTATGTGAAAACCAATAGCCAATAATCATTGTAATTACAGTTATATAAGCAATTACGGTTACATTATCAATTACGTATAGCAATCCAAAAGCCAATAAACCACCAAGTACAGTACCTATCACACGTTCAAAAGAACGCTGTTTCGTCAGTCCAAAACCAGGGCGCATAATTACCACAATAGTCAGTAAAATCCAATAACCGTTTAGTAAATTAAAGATATTACTGATTATTAACCCAACTAAAATTGTAAGCGTTAAACGCGTTGCATGTCTAAAGATGGTAGAAGTAAAGTTCAAGTTTTCCTTTAGTGTCTCTAAGCGATAGTGAACAGGAGTAAGGAACTTTTCTAAATCTTTAAACTTATCTTCAACATCCATTGAGAATGCTTTTTCAGTAAGCGTTTTTTCAAGGGTGTGAATCTTTATAATTTGGTTTTCAGCATAGTGTAAAACGTTTGAAAACATCAGAACAGCCTCCATCATATCAGGAGACTTATCACTTTTAACAAACTCACTTAATTTAGCTTGTAAGTTCGTAAACTCAGTAGTTAAATCGTGTTTTGCAGTGTATTTACCACCCATATTCAACGTAGTACCAATATCTTCAATTGTGTCTGAGAAATGGTAAGCTAACTGCTGGTAATCAGTAATAATATCAAGGCGTTCTTCAAAAAGTTTGTGTAATTTTTTATGTTCAAAAGAAGTAGAAACAGCAATTTCCAAAATCTCCACTAAAGAAGAAAAAGCAACCAACAAACGTCTATTGTTAGAGGAGTTTCCTGTATTTGCTTTATTTCGCACTAAATACTCACGTAAGTTTTCGTGTACCTCGTTTAATTGAACTTGAATATTAAGTTGTTCTTCTGTAATCTTTTCAGCATTTGCTTCCTTATCCCAAAGTTTTGCTCGGTGTTTTAAGTAGTCTGCTGTTAGTTCCATACATTCAGATGTTTGTAACACAGCATATCTACGGGGTCTTGCATAATAGAAAATTACAGCTACAACTAAATAGAGTAATCCTCCTAAAAGCAACATCAAACAATGCATCCACAAGGCTGCTCCTGTATAGTCGTGTGCCAAACCTAAGCTGGCCGCTAATAATCCGGTAAACGATAACATATTTGCTCTGTGCCCATAGACAGAAATCATACTTAGGGAGAACAAAATAAACACGAAAATTGGGTAGAAAAACCAATATCCGTGCGTTAAAGATAGGGCAAGTGTAACTGCTGGTACAGTAAATGCACCAACAAGAAGCCCGATAGTTTTGTCTTTTATGTTACTCGGAATATCGACTGGGGCGGTAAGCATAGCTCCAATGGCTGCTGCAAATGCCCAGTTAAACTCCTTATAAGGCATTAAAAGAAGGAAAGGGACAACCGCTGATATTGTAATTTTTAGGGAATCGCCAAGGTGGGAATTATCTGTGAATTTTCTCGCTTTGCTTAGCATAGATTTAGTTTCCTATTGGTTAATTAGGTTAGAATTCTTTTCAGTAAGCAAGATAATACAATTTAGAGGCCAAAAATAATTTGTAATGTTATTTATTCGTTTATTTTTAAGTAATTTTGCATCTTTGAATTTTAGGACACAGATTAAAAATAATTAAGTAATATGATATTATCAATAGTTGGATATGGAGATCCTGTTTTAAGAAAAGTAGGAGAAGACATTTCTAAAGATTATCCAAACTTACCAGAATTAATCAACAATATGTATGAAACAATGTATTCAGCACATGGAGTTGGACTTGCAGCACCACAAGTAGGTTTACCAATTAGATTATTTGTAGTAGATGCAGCGCCATTTGCAGAAATGGAAGACAATACAGAAGAGGAAATAGCGTTCTTAAGTACATTCAAGAAGACTTTTATCAACGCTAAGATTCTTAAAGAAGAAGGAGAAGAGTGGACGTTTAACGAAGGTTGTTTGAGTATTCCTGATATTCACGAACCAGTGAAAAGAAAAGAAAAGATCACAATTGAATACTACGACGAGAATTTTGAGAAACACGTAGATGAGTTTGACGGATTAGCGGCAAGAGTTATTCAACACGAGTATGATCACATTGAGGGTGTTTTATTTACAGATAAAATTCCTTCATTAAAAAAGAAACTTATTTCTAAGAAACTTAACAATATTTTGGAAGGTAAGATATTTACTGACTACAAAATGAAGTTTACAAAGAAAAAAGGTAGATAAAAAATTGTAAATTAATAACTATTTAAGATATTTGCGACTCTTAAAGTAAAATTTAGAAAAAGATGAGTTTAGAAAAAGTTTTAGCTATTTCAGGAAAACCAGGATTATATGAGTTATTAGTACAAACTCGTACAGGATTTGTTGCTGAATCATTGGCAGATGGAAAGAAAAGTACTGTGGGATTGAGAAACAATGTTAGTTTGCTTTCTGAAATTTCTATTTATACTTACAATGATGAAGTAAAGTTATTTGAGGTATTTAGAAATATTGCAGCAAAAGAAAACAATGGAGAGGCTATTTCTCACAAGGAAGATAATCCTACATTAGTAGCTTACTTCAGAGAAGTATTACCAGAATTTGACGAAGACAGAGTATATGTTTCTGATATCAAAAAAGTATTAAACTGGTATAATATTCTTCAAAAAAGAGGAATCATTGCTGATGCATTTACTGAAGCAGAAAAAGTAGAAGAAGCAAAATAATTTTTGCCTTTGAACAAAATAAGAAAATGGATTACTATGTATAGTAGTCCATTTTTTTTTGTCTATTAAAATCTATTTTAATTTGATAAAATGTATCTTTGTAGTAGTAAACTACTTGATTTTAAATCATTAAGTAGATTTAAAAATAGTTGTATACAATACGTGATAGAAGTATTTACTTAATGACGTATTGCATTGTACTAAGAAATAGTATTCGCAATTATTTCTATTATTCTTTCTCTTTTCTTGTCTGTAAAAGAGCTTAGCATTAGTGTTTTAAAAAGTATGATTTAACAATTGTGTAATATTTGTTCGGAAAAGTACCCTTTTTTCCGAAGCTGACTCGAACCATTTCCGAATAGTTCCCGAATAAAGTCAGTTTTAAACTTATGAAATTCTCTTATTCCTTTGAAAAAAAAGAGACTAACTTAAAATATAGTTAGCCTCTTTTACTCATTTAGTAATTCTCATTACATGTAGTATTTACTACTGTCGTGTGGAGCATCAAATGATTTATCCCAATCATCATAAGCTTCTTCTTCTGTAATATTGAACTCTCTTGCAATATCTTTAATAAATTTATCTACTTCTGCATCTGAACCTCCTGGGTGTTCTGTATAGATTTTTACAGGAATTTTGATGTTTAAATCTTGTGTTCCAAGAATTCTTTTACTTGGTTTGTCAAACGGATAAGGATTACCATTGTCATCTAATTTAGTTCCTTTAACAACATGTACCAATAAAATATTCAAATCAAAAGTCTTATACTTATCTGTAATATAAAAATAACCTTTAAGCCCTATAGGATCATTCTTTGGACGTAATTTGGCATTCGGTGAAATATAAAACATTTGATCTTCGGGATCTGTATCTCTATATGAGTATTTAAATATATCTAAGTGATTTCCAAGATCTTTATTTGTCAATAAATCTTTAACATTTTTATTTAAAAAGAAATGTTGGTGTATTGGAGCCATTTCTGCATTTGTAAACTCACTATTCATACGCTCTCCATTTTTATTGTAATAAGTAATTTCTAATCCATAGTGTACATCTTTGATAAAACGGATTGGCTCTGTTGTAGACGGCACAACATTTCCTTTCTCATCAACTTCAAATGAAATTTCTTGTTTAGATACAAAATATTTTGTTTCTGGATTTATTGGATCTCCATGAAACAATGATCCGTGTAAGTGACCTTTTGTAAATGTGAAAGTTACTTTACCCCATTCTTCGTGACCTTTGTCCACTGTTTCATCTACTGGTGGTGACGGTGATACACTGTCTTTAGAACAGCCAACAAAAGTGGTTAATGAAATAAAAGCTAATAGAATAAGTAGTGTTTGGTAAAAAGATTTAAGTTTCATAAAATAAAATATTTAATTAATAATTGATTGTGATTTTTTAATAAATGTTCCTCCTAAAAGAATAAGAGGAGGAAAAGGGGACTTAGTATTATTTAATCGTTTTTGAGGTATTCTCTATGTCTTGCTCCCCATTGAGCAAGCTTCTCAAGAAGTGGAATTAAGTTGATACAATGCTCTGTTAAGTGGTAAACCATATAATTATCTACTTTTTTCTTTTTTATTAAAAGGTTGTCTTCTAAGTGTTTTAGTTCTTTTGAAAGCGACTTATCAGATATCTTATCTACACTATAGAGAATTTCTTTATATCTCATCGGTTTTTTTAAAAGTTGTAGAATTATTTTCACACTCCATCTACCTGATAAAACATAGAGGGTGTCTTCAATACTTCTTTGTTTATTTATGTCCATTTGGAGAGTTTCCATTTGTTATTGTTTTTACAAAAGCTTAAAAATTATAAACTATATTTAACCTAATATTTCTTCCTTTAGCATGAATGAAATATCGATGATAATCCATATAATCTTTATATTCTGTATTTAATACGTTATCTATACGCAGTATTACGCTTAGCGTTTGATTAGATATTTTGAAATTTAATCGCCCTACTAAATTGTATAGTGATGAAGCGGCAGGAGTATCTTTTGAAAGTTCATAATCTTCACTAATTTTTTTCTTTTTGGCAGTATATTGATGCTCCAATCCTATTTGATATTTTTCATTAGGCCAAGTATAATCTATCGTTGTTGTTCCTTTTAAAGGTGAAATATTAGGCAAATACTTATGTCCTTCCGCAGTTGGACGTATAGCAGACCATTGTGTTTTTAGAAAAACTCTATCTGTAATAGGTCGCTCAAATCCCCAGTCAATCCCCATAAGAACAGCCCTACTTTGTTGAAAATTAAATATAACAGCTGGTCCTGAAAACAGTTGTTTATAGGTTTGGGTAGGAACAGTATAGATAAAATTGTCGAAGTGATGGTAAAAAGTATTTACTTGAAATTTTGATTTACCCACATAGTAGGTAAGGTGGTTAAACCACTTTATTCCAACTTCTTGTTTTATGTTTTTATCTCCTATGAAAAAAATAGGTAACCCGTGTTGTTTTCCATTTACAAATAACTCGTAAGGTTCAGGAACTCTATTACCATAACTAATAGCGCTTGATAAACTCCCATTTTTAAAAATGTATTTACCTCCTATTTGAGAAGACCAATTATTATATTGTTTCGCTTGTCCATATGCAATGCCTAAAAAGTTTATTCCCAATGCATTCATATATGTTTGATCATATCTTATCCCATAATCGATGTACCAATTCTTTATTGTAGACCCTCCCAATAAGAATGCTGATTTGGTTTGGAAATCATAATTTGGTATAGCAGGCACAACCCCTGTACCTGGTTGATTAAAGTTTTCTTTACGTCTATAAGCAAGTCCAATTTCACCTTTCCAATTATTTTTAGTGTACTTTAAAGACAACTCAGCGAAATGAGATTGTAAATCAGTATCCTGACTTGGAATTGTTGTGCGATCCATACGTCTAACCTCATATTCTTGTCTATGGTTTTTTTGGAAAGCATAGATTGCATCAATAGACATTGACTTTTGAAGTTTCCATTGTGCTTTACCTAATAAAAGTTGATGTTTTATATGCTGATAAGGTGCTTGAATAGTATAACTAAAAGGGATTGTTTTTGCAGGTCTACCTAATGCTATAATCTCTTCTAATTCTTCAATATTACCTGATAGAGCACCATAGAAACTTCCTTTTCTTTGATTTTGGTTTAAGTACAAGAATTGAACATCAAACGGAATAGAAGAGTAGTTAATTTCTGTGTAAAAGTCTTTATCACGAACTCCTGTATTACCAATGTTGTATTTAGAGGTATGATAATCACCCTCTTTACTCCACGAAAATTGCGTTCTAAAACTTAAAGAAGGTAGTTTTTTAACACGCTTTTCTACTAATAAATGTTGTTTAATTCCTCTTGTATTAGATAAAAATGCAGTGCTATAAGCTCCTTTAAAATCAACAGAATCTTGTATTTTGGGATTGTCAATTTTTATAACTCCTCCTAAAGCATTTGCTCCATAACGCACAGTTTCTGCACTGCGTTCAAGTTTTATATTTTTACTAAAGAACGTATTAATTTCTGGACCGTGTTGATCCGCCCAATCTTGATTTTCTAAGCGAACTCCATAAGTTAAGTAAAGAACACGAGAACTGCCTAAACCATCAATGATAGGTTTAGCTACATTACCTGTTCGTCTAACTGAAACGCCTGCTGTATTAGAAAAAAGATCTGCAATATTATCGCCTAATTTACTTTCTTTAAATTGCTGTGTTATAGGTGTACTTTCTCTAACCGATTGATTTTTAATCGGTTTAATGGTGATCAATAATTCGTCAATAAAATTTTTATTTAAAAGTGTATCAGTTTGACCATAAGAAAAGTTACAAACACAAAAATTTACCAAAGCGACTAATAAAAATCCTTTGTACATATTTGTATTATTAATTTGACAGATTTAAAACGGATTATTGTTGATAAAACAATAAAAGTTTGCCTTAATTTCTATTAAATTAATACAGGTGGTGGTCTTGATGTAAATAAATGGTAGTAATTACTACTATTAACTTTGACTAATAAGAAATAATCTTTCTTAAAATTTGAAACAATGTTAGTAGTAATATTTTTATAAATAACTGAAGTAGTATAAACTTTTGTAAAACTAAAATACTCACAATCACATTTATGTGCTTTGTCAATCGCACTTTTTACATGTGTGCAACTTTCATAATCATTTAAGTCACTATTTGATTGTAGAGCTAATTCTGATTGAGTGAATAATTTATCTTGGTGATATAAAGCATGCACCATCCCTTGCATTACCTCGAGTAAGGTAATGGATGCTATTATACCTATAAATAGGTAAGAATATAATATGTAGTGCTTATGCTTCAAGTGTATAATTTAATTCAGGGCAAAAATAAAGTTTTTAGTGAAATAAGGAAATAGCCCTTTAGACAAAGTAAAGGTAATGTTTGTTTAAAGTTTTGATATACAATGTTATAGTGTGGTGATTAACTATCCTAAAAGTTAGTAGAAACTACATATTTTGCACAAGTTTTATTGTTTCTGCGTTTATTATTAAAACTTTGCGAATTATTTTGCTCACTTTTTTAAATAGGTTTAACAGTTGAGAAGGTTGCTTATTGTTTTATCTTTATAGCTTGAAAACTGTTATATTATGCATAGTAGAGAAGAACAATTAGCCGCTTTAGATAGACTATTAACAATCTTAGACGAATTACGTGTAAAGTGTCCTTGGGACAAAAAACAAACATTTGATTCGCTTAAAAACTTGACAATAGAAGAGGTTTATGAATTGGTAGATAGTATTACTGAAGGGGATACGGATGAAATGAAAAAGGAATTAGGAGATGTACTAATGCACATATTCTTCTACGCTAAAATAGGTGATGAGAAAGAGTTGTTTGATATTAAAGATATAGCAGACAGTATTTCTGATAAACTTATTTTTAGACATCCACATATTTATGGAGATGTAGAAGTGAGTACGGAAGAAGAAGTAAAGCAAAATTGGGAGAAGTTAAAGCTAAAAGAAGGTAATAAGTCTGTATTAGCTGGAGTTCCTAAAGGATTGCCTGCTTTGATTAAAGCGCATCGTATACAAGAAAAGGCAAGTGGTATTGGGTTTGATTGGAGTGATAAAATAGACGTTTGGAATAAGGTTGAAGAAGAAATAGCGGAGTTTAAAGTAGAGGAAAAAGTACAAGATAAGGCGAAGATGGAAGATGAGTTTGGTGATATTTTGTTTTCATTAATTAACTACGCTCGTTTTGTTGGTATCGACGCTGAAAAGGCATTGACTATGTCTAATAATAAATTCATTAGCAGATTTACTAAAGTTGAAGAGTTAGTTAAAGCAGATGGTAAAGAGATCTCAAATTTGACTGAGAAAGAATTAGATGAATATTGGGAAATTTCGAAGAAAAGGTAATTCTATTTTTTAAAAACTTATATTTATTTATAACATTGTGTATTTTTTAATGATGTTTTTGTAAAATTGTGTTTTTTTTGTTATTTGGTGTGCTTTTTGGTGTATTTATTATATAAATAGAAATGTTTGTGTAATTTAAAAACCACGCACTATGAGTAGATATTTAATTTTTATAATAAGTTTTTTACTTGTAAGTACTGTGGTTTTTGCGCAGTCCAAACAAGCTGAAAAGCAAAGAATAGAACTGTATCGTTATCATCAAGAAGATATCAATAAAGTAGAGCAAAATGCTGAAAAGCAAAGACTCTCTGTAGATCAGTTAGTTAAACAAACAGGATTAGAACGGAGTTTTGTAAAAAGTACAGGGGAATATGTAGAGCTTGTAGGGGTTGATTTAGGAGGGAATCCTGTGTACTATGAAACAATGAACCACAAGGCTGCACAAATCTCAAACTTTCATCAACTTAAAAATAATTCAGAGATTACTTTAGAAGGAGATGGTGTACTAATAGGTGTTTTTGATAGTTCTTTGTTGTTTGCAGAACATCAAGAATTTACAGACAATAAAAATATTGTATTGAAATCAGATTATCCTCAAAATTTCACTAATTGGTTGGTACGAAGAAATTATCGTTTCGCACAGTTGCATAGTACTCATGTTACTGGAACTTTGTTGTCTGCCGGTATTCAAAGTGAAGCAAAAGGTATAGTGCCTGGAGCTAATTTATGGTCTTTTGATTGGTTAAAAGATATTCGTGATATGTACTATTCATCTCTTGAAGGAATGATAGTATCTAATCATTCTTATGGCATTGCAGCAGTAGGTATTTTTGGAGAGTTAAAAGTAAATAGAAAATCTGTAGGAGCTTATGAAAGTAGAGCTGTAGATTTTGACTATGTTACACAAAAAAATGACTATTATACTGCGGTTGTAGCGGCAGGAAATAATCAGGAATATGATGAGCTGTTACGGCCAGGTGGTTTGGGACATTGTATTATTTTAGGAATTGCTACTTCAAAAAATGCAATTGTTGTAGGCGCGGGGAAAGATTTTGTAGGTGATGGCAATATAAATGATTTAAAATTAGCAAATTATAGTAGTCGTGGCCCCACACTTGATTTTAGAATTAAACCAGACATAATTGCCAATGGTACTGATTTGTTTTCAACTCTAAGTGATATTGAAGAATCAGAAGATTATGTCCTTAAAAAAGATTTGTATGGTTTTAAGTCAGGAACCTCAATGGCAACTCCGATTGTAACAGGTGCAGTTGCTATTTGGCAACAATGGTCTAATAAGTATTTTGGTGATATTTTAAAGGCAGCTTCTATTCGTACTTTATTAGTGCAATCAGCTCACGTTAATAATGATATGATAGTTGATAATAAACAAATTTCTCTCAATAATAATATGGCTCCAAATCCTTCTTACGGATGGGGAGTACTCGATGTTATGAGGGGAATAGAGATGCTTAAGGAAACTATTTCTGGAAGAACATATTTAATAGAGGATGGGATTACAAACAAGAATGACCGAGTGTATGTTTTTGAAAACTATCAAAATAATAATTCACTTAATCTGACTTTGGCTTGGACAGATCCACCTGGGCCATATGATTATAATTTGGTAATGAGCGGTGTAGTGACAAAAGCATTGGTGAATGACTTAGATATAAGAGTTAAAGTTGGTAATACAATATTTCTTCCTTGGACATTACGTAAGAATTTAAAAAATCCATCTCCCATAATTAGTGACAATGATGTCGATAACTTAGAGAGAATTACAATAGCTAATCTACCAAAAGGAAAAGTAGAAATAAAAGTAACTCATAAAGGTAATTTAGAAAAGCAGCAACAGAATTATTCTTTGATATTATCTACTAAAGAAAGGATGCAGTTTGTGTCTTTAAATCGTCAGGTGGATGATGTTTTTAAAAAAGTAGATGAAAGTTTAATTAGCGAGTTAAGTGTTAGTCCAATAGTTTTATGGCCTAATCCTGTAATGGATAAGGTTAATTTGCTTTATGATTCTAAACTTAAAATATATCGCATTGCATTGTTTAATAACTCTGGACAACAGATACAAGTTCATAACAATTTTTCAGGAGATATCCTCGATGTTAGAAATTTAACAGCAGGATTGTATATTGCTAAAGCAAATACCAGTGAAGGTAATTACGAGTTTAAGCTTATAAAAAAATAAAAGAGGGGTTATAGCATTACACTATAACCCCTTTTTCAGCTTAAAATTTATTACTTACTTAAATCAACTTCTTCTAATGGTATTAGTTTTGTTTTGTGTTTTACCTTGTGGTAAATGTAAAAGCCTAAGAAGAAAGGAATACCCATATAGGTAATTAATATTCCTTGCCAATCAAACTTCCCTTCAAAGATCAATTGTGAATCTTGTCCAATAATAACTAAAATACACAATAACAAGGCAAATAAAGGTCCGAATGGGAACCATTTAGCTTTGTAAACTAAGTCTTTGATGTCTTTTCCTTGACGTGTATAGGCTCTTCTAAATCTATAGTGGCTGATTGCAATACCTAACCAAGCTATAAATCCTGTTAATCCAGATGCAGCAAGAATGAAATCAACTGCTTGTGGGTGAATTGTTTGAATTAAGAAAATTAACAATACAATTACTCCTGTTACAACTAACGCAATCATAGGAACTCCTTTTTTGTTGGCAGTACCAAATGCTTTTGCAGCCATTTTGTCTTTTCCCATCGCATATAACATACGGGTAGAGGCATATAGTCCTGAATTACCAGCAGATAAAATTGATGTTAGAATAACTGCATTCATAATAGCTGCTGCAATAGCTAAGTGAGCGCGTTCAAATACTAAAGTAAACGGTGACTTAGCAATTTCAGTAATCTCAGCTCCTAATAAAGAAGGACTTGTGTACGGAATAATTAATCCGATTACAAAGATTGATAAGATATAGAATACTAAAATTCTCCAGAAAACTTGTTTGATAGCTTTAGGGATATTTTTCTCAGGGTTTTCTGATTCTCCAGCTGTAATACCGATAAGTTCAGTTCCTTGAAAAGAGAAACCAGCAATTAAGAATACACCTAAAACAGACAGAAACTTACCAGAAAAACCACCCCCTAAAAAAGGAGCTTCTCCTAATGTAAAGTTTTTCATTCCGATATATTCCCCTCCTAAAATACCGAATATTGTAAGTAGTCCTACACCTAAGAATAAAACTACTGTTACTACTTTAATAATAGCAAACCAGTATTCTGACTCACCATATGCTTTTACAGATAAAGTGTTTAATCCAAATATAATTAAGAAAAACAATAAGCTCCATCCCCAAGTAGGTAAGAAGTTCATAGGCTCCCAATAAGATACTACTACTGCGGCTATTGATATATCCACAGCTACTGTAATGACCCAGTTAAACCAATAGTTCCACCCCAAGGCAAAACCAAGAGAAGGATCTACAAATCGAGCGGCATACGTACTAAAAGAACCAGAAACTGGTAAGTATGTAGCCATCTCTCCTAAAGAAGTCATTAAGAAATATACCATTAATCCAATCATCGCATAAGCCAATAAAGCACCTCCGGGTCCTGCTTGATGAATTGCTTCTCCACTTGCCATAAATAGTCCTGTTCCAATACATCCACCTATGGCAATCATAGATATGTGTCTCGCTTTTAAACCACGAATTACTTTTGAGTTGTCTTTACCTTGTTCCATTTCTTAAATTTGGTACAAAAGTATAAAAACCAATTGTATTATAATCTGTAAAAACGCATAAAATATAATTTTTATTCAATAAATTATTTATTTAAGTGTGTTTTAGGTAATAAAAATAGCTATTTTTAATGTATTTGATTGAATTTTATTTAGCATAGTTGTGTAAAAACCAAATTAAATTCTCTTTGGCAGGGGGTAAAGAGAATAATATTAAGAATAATGTAATTAGACGAGTTTGCTTAAAAACTATGTCAAAAAAGGTGAAGAAGTTTTGCAATAGAGAAAGAATAAATCAGATTGTCAATAATAGATTATAAGAATAGGTGTGTTTTTTCTCTATTTAATAGTACAATGTGGCAGTTATCTGTTTCTTGGAACAACTATTGTGATAGAGTTAATCGTTGTTGCTGTTTTAAATAGCCGTAAAATGGCAAATCAGCAAGGTATAAAAGGAATAATGTTTTAAAAAATGAAATAGCTTACTTTAATAATGGTATAAAAGTATTTATAAATCAAAAGTTTACTCTTATATCTTGTAAAGTTGACTTTTTTAAATTCGCTAAAATTAGAAGAATAGCTTGGAAAGTTGTATTTTTGCCAAGTTTTATTTTTAACAACACAACAAATAAACGACTAAATGAAACAAACTAAGTATATTTTTGTTACAGGAGGAGTTACATCTTCTTTAGGGAAAGGAATTATCGCTGCTTCGTTAGCGAAACTATTGCAAGCACGTGGATATTCCGCTACAATTCAAAAGTTTGATCCATACATTAACGTGGATCCAGGAACTTTAAATCCGTATGAGCACGGAGAGTGTTTCGTTACTAATGATGGAGCAGAGACAGATTTGGATTTAGGACATTATGAGCGTTTCTTGAATGTGCCAACATCTCAAGCGAATAACGTTACAACAGGTAGAGTTTATTTATCTGTAATCGAGAAAGAACGTAGAGGAGAGTTTTTAGGTAAAACTGTTCAAGTTGTTCCTCATATCACTAATGAAATTAAAGAGCGTATGCAATTACTTGGTAAATCAGGTGATTATGACATCGTTATTACTGAAATTGGTGGTACTGTAGGGGATATTGAATCATTGCCATACATCGAGTCTGTTAGACAGTTATTATGGGAGTTAGGAGATAACAATGCAATTGTTGTTCACTTGACATTAGTTCCTTATTTAGCAGCTGCAGGTGAGTTAAAAACAAAACCTACACAGCACTCGGTTAAAACATTGATGGAAAGTGGTATTAAAGCTGATATCTTAGTTTGTAGAACTGAGCACAACTTAAGTACTGAAATTCGTCAAAAATTAGCTCAATTCTGTAATGTTAAGCCAGAAGCTGTAGTTCAGTCTATTGATGCTGATACTATTTATGATGTGCCTAACTTAATGTTGCAAGAAGGGTTAGATAAAGTAGCGCTTAAAAAATTAGATTTACCAGAGAGAACTACGCCAGATTTAGTAAAATGGAACGAATTTATTCACCGTTTGAAAAATCCAAAACACGTAGTAAACATTGGTTTAGTTGGGAAATATGTAGAATTACAAGATTCTTACAAATCTATTTTAGAAGCATTAGTTCACGGTGGTGCTGAAAACCAAATTAAAGTGAACATCATTTCTATTCAATCTGATAATATTACTGCAAATAATGTTACTGAGAAATTGAAAAACTTAGATGCTGTATTGGTAGCACCAGGTTTTGGTTCTCGTGGAATTGAAGGAAAAATAGAGACTATTAAATACGTAAGAGAGAATAATATTCCGTTCTTAGGTATTTGTTTAGGTATGCAGATGGCAGTTATTGAATATGCAAGAAACATTCTTGGATTTACAAATGCTAATACTACTGAGGTAAATGAGAGTACTCAATATCCTGTAATTACGTTCATGGAAGAACAAAAGAATATTACAGATAAAGGAGGAACAATGCGTCTTGGTGGATGGGATTGTAAATTGAAAGAAGGAACTAAGGCATTCGATATTTATGGAGAAACAATGATTAACGAACGTCACCGTCACAGATATGAGTTCAATAATCAATATTTAGAAGATTTCGAGAAAGCAGGATTAGTAGCTTCAGGATGTAACCCAGACACAGGATTGGTAGAAATCGTAGAATTAAATACGCACCCATTCTTTGTAGGAGTTCAGTTCCACCCAGAATATAAGAGTACAGTAGCAAAACCACATCCTCTTTTTGTGAATTTTGTGAAAGCTGCTATGGAGAAAAAAACTAATTAAGCTTATCGCTTAATAGAAGGTTAATTTCAAAAAAACATTTGATAAATTACAAATTAAATAATGGAAGGAAAAAAAATAGATCGTAACAGTATTGTCGGCTTTGTTGTCATAGCCGGGTTGCTGATTTGGATGATGTTTAACAATATCAACAAAGAGCAAGAAGCTATTGTGAAAGACAAAGAGATAGCGCAAAAAGAAGTTATTCAACAGACAGAGTCAGAAAGTATATCTAATGCAATAAGTAATCATATAGAGAACGATTCTATTATGACTGAAGCGTTACGTTCGAAACTTGGTCCTTTCGCTTTTAGTGCAACTTTACCTTCTGCTCAAGAGGAGAAAACAGAATTAAAAACTGATTTTCTTACTTTAGTAGTTGAAAATAAAGGAGGTAGTTTATCTAATGTAGTTGTAAATAAATTTGATAGTTTTAATAAAAACTCAGGAAAAACTGTTGAGTTAATTAAAGATGGAAATTCAAATTTCAACTTAGAATTACATACTTCAGATAATCGTGTGTTTAATACACAAGATTTATACTTTGAACCAGAAGTATCTAAAGAAGGAGAAAATCAAGTGTTATCTATGCGTTTGAAAGTATCGGAAAACCAATTCTTGGAGTACCGTTACGTTTTAAAACCAAATGACTATATGATTGATTTCTCAATCCGTACACAAGGTTTAAACAAAGTTGTTGATTTAAGTAAAACGCCGCAGTTAAAATGGGATTTAAAATCATATACTAATGAGAAAAGTATTTCTTACGAAAACCGTTATACTCGTTTATACTACGAATATGAAGGAGGTAAGGATAACGATTTAAGTCCAACAAGTAAAGACGACAATAAAACAGTAAAAGATGTTTCTTATATTGCATATAAACAACATTTCTTTACGTCAATTTTATTGACAAACAAAAACTTTACGTCTGTTGACTTAGTTTCTAAAAACTTAGTAATTGACGAAGATGTAGATACTGAATTTACAAAACAATTCTCAAGTACTATTCCTTTAGAATATTCTAACGGAGAGTTGAGCTACGATATGAATATGTATTTTGGACCGTCTGATTACAAAATCTTGAAATCATACGACAAAAACTTAGACAATATCGTACCATTAGGATGGGGAATCTTTGGATGGGTTAACCGTTTCTTATTTATTCCAGTATTTGGATTATTGAGTTCATTCTTACCTTACGGTATTGCTATTATCGTATTGACAGTATTAGTGAGATTGTTAATTTCACCTTTAACTTACAAGTCATACGTTTCTCAAGCTAAAATGAAAGCTATTCGTCCAGAGGTTACTGAATTGAATGAGAAGTACAAAAATGACCCGATGAAGAAACAACAAGAAACAATGAACTTGTATTCTAAAGCAGGGGTTAATCCAATGGCAGGATGTGTACCAGCGTTGTTACAAATTCCGATTTTCTACTCGTTGTTCCAATTCTTCCCGTCTGCTTTTGATTTAAGACAGAAAAGTTTCTTATGGGCAACTGACTTATCATCGTATGACTCGGTTTTAGAATTACCATTTAAAATTCCATTCTATGGAAGTCACGTGAGTTTGTTCCCATTATTAGCTTCTATTGCAATCTTCATCTATATGAAAATGACAACAGGAGATCAACAAATGGCGCAACCAGCACAAGAAGGTATGCCAGATATGAGTAAAATCATGAAGGTGATGATTTATATCTCTCCATTAATGATGTTATTCTTCTTTAATAACTACGCGTCTGGATTGAGTTTATACTACTTTGTTTCTAACTCTATTACTATCGGAATTATGTATGTGATCAAAAATCACATTGTAAAAGAAGAGAAGATTAAAGCTAAGATTGAAGAGAACAAAACTAAAAAAGACCGTCCGAAAGGAAGATTTCAACGTAAGATGCAAGAGATGATGGAACAAGCACAAGAGCAACAACGTTTGAAAGAACAACAAAATAAAAAGAAATAATCAAATATATTTTTTTACATTTAACACCCCTGATCTAATTCAGGGGTGTTTTTTTTTATGAAAATAGCAATCATTGGAATGGGGAATATGGGGAGCACGTTTGCTAACGGTTTTATCAATTCACGTTTCATTCTTCCGGAAGATGTTTTGATCTATACGCGCTCACAACGAGTAGCAAATGATAGTAGAAACATTCATCAACTTTCTTATCGCTATGTATTGGATAGCGAATTAAGTAATCGTGATATCGTAATTATTGCTGTGAAACCACAGGACTTTAATCAATTGGCTTTAAACTTAAAGCCCTTTTTAAAGCCCGAGCAGATTGTAGTTTCTGTTATGGCAGGTATTTCAATAGAAGGGATAAAAGAGAAATTGGGTATTACTAAAGTAGTGCGTTCTATGCCAAACTTGCCCACACAAATAGGAAAAGGGATGACAGTATTTACGGCTTCTGAGGAGTTAGATAGAAAAGAGCTATTTATCATTCAAAACTTAATTAACACAACTGGTAAATCTGTTTATGTTGCAGAAGAAAATAAAATTGACGCAGCAACTGCAGTATCGGGTAGTGGACCAGCCTATGTGTTTTATTTTATGCAAGCAATGATTCAATCTGCTTTAGATTTTGGATTTGAACTTTCACAAGCAGAGTTATTGGTAAAACAAACTATTTCAGGAGCATTGGGGTTATATGAGTCAAACTCTTTATCAACACAAGATTGGATTGCTAAAGTATCATCAAAAGGAGGTACAACAGAAAAGGCAATTGCTTTTTTTAATCAATGTAATCTTGAAAAATCATTGATTGAAGGAATAAACAAGGCTAAAGAACAGTCTGAATATCTTGGAAATAAAATGAATCAAGAGTAAGGACAATAATATTAATATTTTCTTATCATAATTAAATGATAAGGTAATTGAAAAGCTTTCTGTATTGTGGCATTTAATGTAAATTTGTTGCAATATTTTTTATTATGAAAAAAAGAGTAGTAGTAGGACTTTCAGGAGGGGTAGACTCAAGTGTTGCCGCTTATTTACTGAAAGAACAAGGATATGATGTAATTGGATTATTTATGAAGAATTGGCACGATGATTCAGTGACAATTTCTAATGAATGTCCGTGGTTAGAAGATAGTAATGACGCCTTAATGGTGGCTGAGAAATTGGGTATTCCATTTCAAACAGTTGACTTAAGCGAACAATATAAGGAGCGTATCGTTGATTATATGTTTAACGAATATGAGAATGGACGTACGCCAAATCCAGATGTTTTATGTAATCGTGAGATTAAGTTTGACGTTTTTATGAAAATAGCGTTGAGCTTAGGAGCAGATTATGTTGCTACAGGTCACTATTGTAGAAAAGGAGAGGAGGTAATCACTAAAGCTGATGGAACACAGGAAACTGTTTATAAACTGTTAGCAGGTGTTGACCCTAATAAAGACCAATCTTATTTCTTATGTCAATTGTCACAAGAGCAGTTAGCAAAGTCTTTATTCCCAATTGGAGAGTTGTTGAAACCACAAGTGCGTGAGATTGCAGCTCAAATGGATTTAATTACAGCAGACAAGAAAGATTCACAAGGATTGTGTTTCATTGGAAAAGTGCGTTTACCTGAGTTTTTACAACAACAGTTGAAACCAAAAGACGGGTTTATTTACGAGATTCCAAAAGATGCCGCTGTATTTAAAAGTCAGGAAGGAGTGGAGTATGCTACTTTAGAAGAACAATTACAGGCAGAGGCTAAGGCATTTGTGTACACACCTGAAATGGGTAAGAAAGTAGGAGAGCACTATGGAGCACACTTTTTTACAACAGGTCAGCGTAAGGGACTTAATGTAGGAGGTACGGTTGAACCTTTGTTTATCATTGCTACCGATGTGAAAGATAACGTGATTTATACAGGTCAAGGTCACCAACATCCAGGATTATTTCACAAATCACTTTTTGTAAAAGAGAGTGAAATTCACTGGGTAAGAGAAGATTTAGCTTTGAAAGAAGGGGAGTCAATGGAGATTTATGCACGTATTAGATACCGTCAACCATTACAAAAAGCAACTTTACATAAAGTTAAAAATGGTATGTATGTACGATTTGATGAGCCACAATCTGCAATAACTGAGGGACAATTTGTATCTTGGCATATCGCAGACGAACTAATCGGTTCGGGGGTGATATCAAAAGTATAACCAACCAATCAAAAAATTATGAATAGAATTAAAGAACTCTTTGGCATCGAATATCCTATTATTCAAGGTGGAATGATCTGGAATAGTGGGTATAAGTTGGCAAGTGCTGTAAGTAATAGTGGTGGACTTGGTCTTATTGGAGCCGGTTCTATGTATCCAGATGTGCTTAGAGAACATATTCAAAAGTGTAAAAAAGTAACAAATAAGCCATTTGGCGTAAATGTTCCAATGCTTTACCCTAACGTTGAGGAGATTATGAATATCCTTGTAGAAGAAGGCGTAAAGATTGTTTTTACATCAGCAGGAAATCCAAAAACGTGGACCCCTTTTTTAAAGGAACACGGAATTACGGTTGTTCATGTTGTGAGTTCTTCTAAATTTGCCTTAAAAGCACAAGATGCAGGTGTAGATGCTATCGTGGCAGAAGGATTTGAGGCCGGAGGACACAATGGAAGGGAGGAAACAACGACTTTTACATTAATTCCGATGGTTAAAGAGAGAATTTCGATTCCGTTGATTGCAGCGGGCGGAATTGCGTCAGGAAAGGGTTTGCTTGCAGCGATGGTTTTAGGAGCAGATGGAGTTCAGATGGGAACACGCTTTGCAGCATCAGTGGAGAGTTCGGCACATGATAATTTTAAAAATCTCTTATTAGATACACAAGAAGGAGATACAATGGTAAGTTTGAAAGAACTAGCACCAGTTAGACTTATCAAAAATGATTTCTATTTAGGATTACAAGATTTGTATAAAAATGGAGCTTCTGTAGAAGAACTGAGAGAATACTTAGGACGCGGCCGTTCAAAAAAAGGAATGTTTGAAGGTGATCTTGTAGAAGGAGAACTTGAAATTGGACAAATAGTTGGTCTTATTAATAAAATAGATACAGTTCAAAATATTATCAATGAGGTAGTTGCTGAGTATAACGAAGCAAAAAAAGGACTCTATAATATTTAACATAGAAAATTAGTATATAAAAAAGTCATACATTATTTTTATAAATAATGTATGACTTTTTGTTTTTTACCTCTAATATCATATATTTAGAAACTTAAAATAACATAACATAAAAATATTACTACTAAACCATGAGTTATTATAAAATAGAGAACCTTGAACAGTATTTTAAACACTATAAAAAATCTGTTCGAGAGCCACGTAAATTTTGGAGTAAAATAGCTGAGGAAAACTTTGTATGGTACCAAGTGTGGGACAAAGTTTTTGACTTTGATATGGAAAACTCAAAATTTCAATGGTTTGTAAATGGTAAACTTAATATTGTAAAAAACTGTATAGATAGACATCTTGCAAAACGCGGAGATAAAGCAGCTATTATATTTGAACCTAATAATCCGGAAGAAGAAGCACAAACAATCACTTATAACGACTTATATATCAGAGTTTGTAAAATGGCAAACGTTCTGAAAGATCAAGGAGTTAAAAAAGGGGATAGGGTTTGTATTTACTTACCAATGATTCCGGAGTTATCTGTAGCTATGTTAGCTTGTGCAAGAATTGGTGCAATTCACAGTGTGATATTCGCAGGATTTTCTTCATCTGCTGTTTCAAAACGAGTAAACGATTCTGAATGTAAGTTTGTTATTACATCAGATGGTAGCTTTAGAGGAAGCAAGACTATTCCGTTAAAACCAATTATTGATGAGGCGTTAGTTAACTGTCCTTCAGTAGAAAGAGTATTAGTTGTTAATAGAACTGGTGCTGAAACAAAAATGGTAGAAGGTAGAGATTTGTGGTTAGAGCCATTATATGAAGAAGCATCAACAAATCACGTAGCTCAAGTTATGGATGCTGAAGACCCTCTGTTTATTCTTTATACATCAGGATCTACAGGTTCACCTAAAGGAATGGTTCATACAACGGCGGGTTATATGGTACAAACGGCGTATTCATTCCGCAATATTTTTGACTATAAAGAAGAAGATATCTTCTGGTGTACAGCAGATTGTGGTTGGATTACAGGTCACTCATACATAGTTTATGGTCCTTTATTAAATGGTGCTACTACTGTAATGTTTGAGGGAGTTCCTTCTTATCCGACACCAAGTAGATTTTGGGATATCATTGATAAATATAGAGTTACACAGTTTTATACTGCACCAACGGCAATTCGTTCATTAATGACGGAGGATTACAAATATGTAAATTCACACGATTTATCAAGTTTAAGAGTAATTGGGTCTGTAGGAGAACCAATTAACGAAGAAGCTTGGCACTGGTATAATGACCATGTTGGTAAAAAGAGATGTCCAATTGTGGATACTTGGTGGCAAACAGAAACGGGAAGTATTTTGATTTCTCCGTTGCCTTTTATTACACCGACTAAACCAACTTACGCTACATTGCCATTACCTGGTATTCAAGCTGTTTTGATGGATGAGAAGCGAAATGAAATTGAAGATAACCAAATTGATGGAGCTCTGTGTATTAAGTTTCCATGGCCATCTATGGCAAGAACAATTTGGGGAGACCATGAAAGATATCAAGAAACGTATTTTAGTCAATTCCCTGGTAAATATTTTACAGGAGATGGTGCATTAAGAGATGAAGTAGGATATTATAGAATTACTGGTCGTGCTGATGATGTTGTGATTGTTTCAGGTCACAATTTAGGTACAGCTCCAATTGAAGATGCTATAAATGAGCACCCAGCAGTTGCAGAAAGTGCGGTTGTTGGTTATAAGCATGATATTAAAGGAAATGCACTGTATGGCTTTATTACGCTTAAAGTAGAAGGAGAATACCGTGATCGTGAGAATCTTATGAAAGAGATTAACAATCAGATTTCAAGTCACATTGGACCGATTGCTAAATTAGACAAGATTCTATTCGTAGAGAGTCTTCCTAAAACGCGTTCAGGAAAGATTATGAGAAGAATATTAAGAGCGATTTCAAATGGAGAAACACAGGAATTTGGAGATGTTTCTACATTAATCAATCCAGAAGTAATCAAAACAATTATAGAAGGACATAATCAGTAGTAATACAGGTTTATAGATATAAAAAATCCCTCGAATAGTATATTACTATTCGAGGGATTTTTTTTGATATGATATATTCAAGAGTTTACTTTAGACTATACATTAATAACGCAATTGCAATAATAGCAAGTATTAAACCTATGGCATTCTTTTTACTAAGTTTTTCTTTAAACCCAAAATAGCCGATTAAAGTTCCAAATACAATAACACCATAATTCATTCCTGCGAATACAATTGTTGGGTTTTGTGCAAAAGCTTTGTGCGCATTTAGATAGAAGTATATATTACCAAAATTTAAAACACCTATAATTACCCCAAATAGTAAGGTGTATTTTGTGATATTTAGTTTTATTTTTTTGACAAAGCAAAATATGCCATAAAATAGTAAAGACAATAATAAGGCAAGGATAAAGACAGAAGATAGAGTAGTAGTATAAGGAACAACTGAGTATAATGCCATTTGTTTAAATAGAATATCAATTACACCAAAACCTACAAATACTAAAATTAGAAATAAGATATTTTTAGAATTTATATTAGCTGCGTCTTTTTCTGCTTTACTAAGTATGAAGTAAACCGCTATAAAACCGAGAAATAACGAAATATATCTCAACATCGTAATATTCTCTTTAAAAAGAAATATTGAAGCCATGATAGGAATAAAAAGAGACATTCGTTGAGCAATATCTGTTTTTATAATTCCTGTATGTTTAATACTTAAATATTGAAATATAAATATTGATGGCAATAAAAGTCCTAAAACTATAACTAATAGATAAGGGAAATTACTATCAACCATAGTGTAATTAGGTTTAAAAATAAAGCTTGATAAAGCTACAGTTGAAATATAGTTAATGATAATTATTTGATAAATATCAATTGGAAGTTTCTTGATTATTTTAAGTAATACACCAACAGAAAGACTGCCAATGATACTCAATATAAGGTATAGCATTGTTTGAAATTTAGGTTACAAATATATATAGATTTAAAAGGATGTGATAGTGTTAGAGTAGTATTTTAATAATCTATTTTACATAATATGTATTATCGTGTATATTAATTGTTAATTAAATGTGAGTTGTTTGGGAATATTTACTAAATTTGTAGATATAGTATGTTTATTTAATACTATGATTAGTAATTATAAAAGAATGAAATGAATAATATTCCTCGTTTTAATAGCTGTGATTTATTAGATCAATATAACAATCATAAAGATTGTATAATCTTTGATTTAAAGGATGTTGTTGAATCTCAAAATAGTTTAGTTTCAATTGCTCATCATCATTTATTCTACCAAATACTATTTATTACAAGCGGAACTGGTAAGCATTTTATTGATAATAAGACATTTAATATTAATAAAGGTGATTTATTCTTTATTGCTCCAGTCAGGTTCATAAGTGGGATTTTAATGAGTCTACACAAGGTTATGTATTAAATTTTACAATTGATTTCTTCTATTCTTATTTAGTTGATAAAGATTTTTTAAATAATTTCAAATTCTTTAGTCAACACAACACTGAAAATCTATTCAAAGTTAATAAATTTTTCAATGAATTTGATAGAATGTTCAATAGTATAAAGATAGCTTTTAATGATAAAAGAAGAAAGGAATTCAGTTTATTACACGTTTATGTTTTAGAATTGCTTTTGACTGCTGTAGAGTTATATGAGTCTAAAAATAAGTTATCTGACGATAGAATCCACTACTCTGCTTTGGTTAATAATTATGAAAAATTAATAGATAAGCATTTTTATGAGCTCCGATTTCCTAATGACTATGCAAAACTACTACACGTAAGTCCAAATTATTTAAATTCAAAATGTAAAAAATTCAAGGGACAATCTTCTGGTGAATTGATCAGAAATAGGATTTTATTAGAAAGTAAAAGATTACTTGTAAACACGAATTTAAGTGTTGCCGAGATTGCTTTCAAGCTTAGCTTTAAAGATAATTCTTATTTTTCAAGATTCTTTAAAAAGTACATTGGTGTTTCACCAGACGGATATAGACGAAGTAAATAATTACCATAAAAAATGCCTGGAAACAAACTAAGTTTTCAGGCATTTTTTATGGTTTTATAAGTAATCTTATAGATTAACATTCCAGTCTTCTTCTGTATTATACCACAACTCTCCATTTTTAACTTCTAATGGACAATCAAAATTATTAGTATAAAGAGCACCTGTTCCTAATCCTTGAGGTAGATTTGAATGTAAAGTAAAGGTCCATTGAGCTATTGCATTTAGTCCTATATTACCTTCTAAAGCTGATGTAATCCACCAACCAATATTGCGTTCTTCAGCAAGTTTAATCCATTCCAAACTACCTTTAATTCCACCTACTAAACTTGGCTTTAAGATAATATATTGTGGGGCAATTTTATCTAATAAATCAACTTTGTCATGGAGGTTGATTACACCTATTAACTCTTCATCAAGTGCAATAGGTAATGGAGTATTTTTACATAGTACTGACATACTGTCATACTGCTTTTGTTTGATAGGTTGTTCAATACTATGTAGTTCTAATTCAGAAAGTTGTGTTAGTTTACTTAAAGCATCACTTGCCAAGAAACCACCATTTGCATCAACCCTTAATTCAATATCTTTTGATGTGAAATGCTCACGAATATAACGCAATAACCCGAGCTCTTTTTCAAAATCTATTGCTCCAATTTTAAGTTTAACACATTTAAATCCTTGCTTTAACTTCTCGTCAATTTGCTCTTTCATGAAGGCTTCTTCCCCCATCCAAATCAATCCATTAATAGGAATAGAGTCTTCCCCTTTTGTAAATTTTGAAGGGAATAAAATATACGGGTTATTACTTTCAAGTGATAGAAAAGCTTGCTCTATTCCGAATTGAATTGAAGGCCATTCAAGTAACTCATTCCACAAAGCCTCTTTTCCTAAATGAATATTTTGAACAACCCATTTTAGCTTGTCTTCATAATCGGGTCTATCATCAAAACTAAGAGAGCGCAGTATACCGCACTCTCCTATTCCTATTTTGCCATTATGCTCGAGTTTAATAAACCACGTTTCCTTTTCTGTAAGAACCCCTCTTGATGTGCCTGAAGGTCTCTTAAATTCAAGTAAATGTCTTTTATAACTTGCTTTCATAATTCTTTTATAATGTTAAGCTTTCTCCAATGTTTAAAAGCATTAAATCTTTTCCTTTTTCGAAAAACTTACGTTTAGCTTCTTCATGATCAATTTCAATATAACCAAACGTATCAAAGTGATAGCCTAAAACTTTATCACATTGCACAAAATTTGAAGCAATAACAGCTTCGTCTATATCCATTGTAAAATTACTTCCAATAGGTAAAATAGCTAAATCAAGCTTAGTAAACATTGGAATTAATTGCATATCCATCGTTAATGATGTATCTCCTGCGATATAGATATTCTTGTTTTTACTTTCAATAACGAATCCTCCTGGCTGTCCTCCATAACTACCGTCAGGAAAAGAACTTGAGTGTATAGCTGGAGTATATTTAAGTTTACCGAAATCAAATAACCAGCTACCTCCATGATTCATTGGATGTGCTTGAAGTCCTTTAGCTTCATAATAACCTGCAATCTCTGCATTTGATACAATTAGTGCATCAGGATTATTTTTTGCAATTCGTTCTACATCTGCGATATGATCACCGTGTGCATGTGTAATTAAGATATAATCAGCTTTAATTGCATCTACGTCAATTGCTTTTGCCTCAGGTAATGGATTCCCTGTGATAAACGGGTCAACAATAATATTGATATCTTCTATTTGAATGCCTAAACAAGCATGTCCGTAATACGTAATTTTCATAATTTATCTTTTTTAGAATACTAAAGCTAATGAAAATAAAACAGACAATAAGAAAGTTGATAAAGCAACAATCTTCATTTGTGTGTCTAATTCTTTAGGAATAGTGTTTTGTTTTACAAATATTAAATGTTTGATTAAAGGAATATAAGCTATTACAAATAGATAGTTAATAGCACTGAAACCAGCGTGTATTCCGTAGACTACTAATGCTGTTAGAGCGAATAGAATGATGAAATAATGGTATTTCTTAGCTCCTTCTCTACCTAATTTAACTGCAAGTGTATTTTTACCTACTACTTTATCCGCATCTAAGTCTCGCATATTGTTGATGTTTAAAACAGCAATACTCAAGTTTCCAATAGCAATAGCAGGTAAGATTACCCAGAAATCGAATACTTGTCCGTATAAATAGAAACTACCTAATACACTTACTAATCCGAAAAAGATAAATACAAATAAGTCACCTAAGCCTTTGTAACCATAAGCTCCTTTTCCAACTGTGTATTTAATTGCGGCAACTACACACGCAATTCCTAAGACAAAGAAAAATAGAGAAGTAAAGAAATTGTCTTTACCGAATGATAAATAGATTAAGATTAATGCAGCTATTAAAGAAAGGATTGATGTTACAATAACCCCTTTTTTCATCTGTTGAGCAGATAAGATTCCGCTTTGCACTGCGCGTTGTGGACCAATACGATTTTCGTTATCAGTTCCCTTTACACCATCTCCATAATCGTTGGCAAAATTTGAAAGTATTTGTAGCAATAATGTAGTCAAAATAGCAAACAAGAAGATACTTGTGAATAGTATATTTGCCGAAAAAAAAGGATAAGCACAAGCTGATCCAACTATAATACCTGATACTGAAAGTGGCAGTGTACGCAGTCTTGCTGCACTAATCCACGCTTTAGTTTTAGTCATAAACTCTTTTAATTATTTTAAGCTTTTGTATTACTGCTTGCAGTAATCAAAGTCCAAAATTAAAGAGAAAATATGAAAGTTACTCCTTATTATTAGAAAAGCATGCAAATCAAAAGATAAAGAAGAACTGATGTGGCTTTGAGAAATGTTATTTTGTAATGCTATGCAACTTAAACTTCAAGTACTTATTCGGTTTTACTAACGTATAATAAATAGCTGAAAAAGGATTTGCAGTAGACAAAGTGAAATGAATAGTATCGTTTTCTTGTACTTCAAAAACAATCGCATTAGAAGAATTCCAATCAACTTTAGCACTTATAATATGCTTACCTGGATTGATATTAAAAGTCAATTCCTCGCCATTAGGTATTAATGCAATCTTATCTCCATCTAAAAAAACACTGTAGTTTCTGTTTCTATCTACAACTGCTTTTTTACGTTTCACTATTAATTGGGCCATTTTTTTTGGTTTATAAAGTGAAGTAAAGTTACATTGAATAATAAGATACCCCAAGCTATTAACTAAATAAATTATTCAACTTATTTTACTTGTGAAAAAAGCATTACGAAGTAGTAAATTAGAGGAAGTTAGTTAAAGTGAAGCTTTAAGTGACTTAGTGGCTTTGATTTGTAGGTGTAAATCAGTCTTTTCAAGGTTGTTTTATACTTATAACTAAAAGTTATGTGTTGTTTTTGGCAAGTGTATCTTGTTGATTTTCAAAACAAATGAATTGATTGCTTAAACTATAAGATGCATTGATTTGAGAAGAGTTTGTAGTTGACTATATTCATCTCATAACAAGGTATAAGCCTATGTTCAAGTGGGCAAATATACTCTTTTTATGTAATATTAATAGATTTAAAACCATTCTTTTTCTGAGTTTATAAATGCTCTTTTTGGACTAATAGTACATTGAATTATCACTAAATTAGACCTCTTATTTGACAATATATTCTTGACAAGCATCTAAGTTCTTTCTGAAATGATGCTCTTTTTGAATAGATATCCCCCTACTTTTAAAAGTATAAATAGGGCGCCTTTTTATGATTCCCTACTCTCCTCTATTAGATATAGAATCTTTTTTATAGAGACTCCTATTTTTCCAGGTTGGATTAAATATTTTAGTTTTTCTAAAAAGGAACTTGCTTATGTTCTAATAAGCTTGTTGATTTATTTACCTATAGTAAGAACTATATCGACTGTTTTTATTTATTGTCTCGAGAGAGAAAGTAGAAATACAACTGATAAATGAAATAAGTACTTCTAGAGGTACTTTATTGTTTAGCTATACGTTTGGGTGTTTTCAAATGGTTTTACGTGTTTAAACTCTTTATTTAGGGTTTTAGCTATATGTTTACATTGCAAATGAAAAGCTGTCTTCCGTACGAACTAAAAGAACAAACTTTCGAATAACGCTATTTATCCTCTTTTTAGGTTCGTTATACTTATTTGCTTTTAGTTTACTCATAGCTTTATTATCTAATAAGTATGAAGGTAGGTAACTATCCCTATAATTCTTATTTGCTTAGGAGGTGGGGTTGTAATTTGTAAAACAACACCGGATATGTTATTTCATTACATTCTGAAGTAGGAAGAAAAGTTTCGTGGAGTATTTTAATATGGGATTATAGACTCAAAGAAGGTTTCTGCATTTGGATTAAAGTAATGTTTAAACAAAAAAACCGACTTCATAAGTGAAATCGGTTTTAAATATTGTAAAGCAATCGCTTTTATATTCTTATTATGGAATCCATTTTTTAGGGAAGTTAGGTTTACGTTTTTCTAAGAACGCATTTCTACCTTCAATTGCCTCTTCCGTCATATAAGCAAGACGAGTAGCTTCTCCTGCAAATACTTGTTGTCCTACCATTCCGTCATCTGTTAAGTTCATTGCAAACTTCAACATTTTAATAGATGTAGGTGATTTTGCTAATACTTCTTGAGCCCATTCGTACGCAGTATCTTCTAATTCAGCATGCGGAATTACAGCATTAACCATTCCCATTTCAAAAGCTTCTTGAGCAGAGTAATTTCTTCCTAAGAAGAAAATTTCACGTGCTTTCTTCTGTCCAACCATTTTTGCTAAATACGCAGATCCGTATCCACCATCAAAACTTGTAACATCAGCATCAGTTTGTTTGAAAATAGCGTGTTCTTTACTCGCTAATGACATATCACAAACTACGTGTAAACTGTGTCCTCCACCAACTGCCCATCCAGGGATAACAGCAATAACTACTTTAGGCATAAAACGAATCAAACGTTGTACTTCTAAAATATTTAAACGGTGCATTCCATCTTCTCCTACGTATCCTTGGTGACCTCTTGCTTTTTGGTCTCCTCCACTACAAAATGAATAAACTCCATCTTTTGGCGAAGGTCCTTCTGCTGATAAAAGTACTACACCGATTGATGTATCTTCTTGTGCATCATAAAAAGCACGATATAGTTCGCTTGTCGTTTTTGGTCTAAAAGCGTTACGAACTTCTGGTCTATTGAAAGCAATACGAGCTACTCCACCACATTTTTTATATGTAATGTCTTCAAACTCGATCGCTGTTTCCCATTGTATCTTACTCATAATCTTTTTGAATTTAGGGTAAAAATAACCTATTTTTTGCATTATATTGCAATACTTAAAGATTATACCTCATGAAAAAACTTATAATTTCAATGTCACTGTTATTTGCAGTGATGAATTCTTACGCTCAACAATATGAATTTCAAAATATTATAGACATTGATGCGAATCCTGTAATCAGTCAAGGAAACACAGGAACTTGTTGGAGTTTTAGTACTTCTTCTTTTTTAGAATCTGAGATTATTAGAATAAAGGGCAAGCATATTGACTTATCTGAAATGTACACAGTGCGTAATACGTACCCAAAGAAAATAGAGAATTATATCTTAAGACAAGGAAAAGCACAGTTTGGTGAAGGTGGGCTTGCTCACGATGTAATTAATAGCGTACGTGATTATGGTATTGTACCAATTGAAGCATATTCTGGTTTAATGGGGCAAGAAACGTATAACCACAGTGAAATGTTTAAAACGCTTCAAAGTGTTATTGATGCTTATGCTAAAAGTAACGGACCTATTTCTATGCATTGGAAAAGTATCACAGAAAACATTCTTGATACTTATATGGGTAAGCAAGTAAAAGAGTTTACTTATGAAGGAAAGAAATATACGCCTGAGTCATTTTTAAAAATGACAGGAATTAATCCAGACAACTACGTAACAATTACTTCTTTTGCAAACCAGAAGAATTATACTCCGTTTATTTTAAATATTCCTGATAACTTTTCTAACGGGAGTATGTATAACCTTCCTTTAGAGGAATACATCAAAAATATTGACAATGCACTTGATAAAGGATTTACTCTTTCTTTAGATTGTGATGTTTCTGAAGCCACTTTCTCATCTAAACACGGTGTGGCTTTTGTAGCTACTTCTAAAGAAGATGAAAAGAAAGGTTTAACGGAGATAATCACTGAAAAAGCTGTGGATGCTGAGCTTAGATTAAAGGACTTTTATAGCTTTGATACGCAAGATGACCACTTAATGCATATTGTTGGAAAGGTAAAAGACCAAAAGGGAAATATTTATTATAAAGTTAAAAACTCTTGGGGAGGAAATAGTGAACGCATTGGAAACGATGGTTACATTTATATGAGTGTTCCTTATATGAAACTTAAATCTATTTCTGTATTAGTACATAAAGATGCCTTGGTTAAAAGTACAAAAGACCAATTAGGGATTAAATAAAAATAAAAGAATAGACAATTAGCCAGTTGCCTGTAAAAGGGCAACTGGCTTTGTATTTACAATAATGATGATTAAAACAAACAAACTAACAATATCAGTACTAACCGCGCTTTGTTTTTGTGCGTGTAATAATTCTAATAAATCAAAGGATTTAGCGATTAATACGGCAATTAATAAAGAGCATAATATACTTGTCGAAAACCCTTATACTGTAGAGTTTGAAGAACTCTCAAGTAGTTATATTGAAAAACAAAGAAAGGAAGTAGAAGAATTTTATCACAATAATATTAAAACGGGTGATTACACCGGAAGTTTTCTTGTTGCTAAGAACGGAAAGATTATCTATGAAGACTATTCTGGAGTTTATGACCGTACTGGTAAAAAGAAGATTACAAGTGATACTCCCCTCCACGTTGCTTCTGTCGGAAAAGTAATTACGGCTACTACTGTGTTGAGATTAGTAGATCAAGGCAAAATTAGTTTAGATCAGAGTGTTTCCGAGATTATTCCTCGTTTCCCTTATAAAGAGATTACCGTGCGCACTTTGTTGAGTCATCGAAGCGGATTGCGTTATTATGGATACTACGACAATGTATGGGACAGAACTAAAACGATTAGCAATAGCGATGTTATCAAGGTAATTGAAGAACAGACGGTAGCGTTAGACTTTAAACCCAATACTCGCTTTGCATACAGTAATACTAACTATGTTGTATTAGCAGAAATTGTTGAGAGAGTAACACAAAAACCATTTAAAAAGGCAGTTGAAGAGTTAATCTTTGAACCACTTGGTATGACGCACAGTTTTGTGTTTGATGATATTAGTAATAAAAACAAGGTATCTCAATCCTTTACAAGTAAGATGCGATTGATGGATTGGGATTATATGGATGGTACGTATGGGGATAAAAATATCTTTACTACTCCCCGTGATTTCTTAAAGTTTGATACGGCTATGTACTCTGACGAGTTTTTAAGTAAAAAAGTAAAGGATCAAATTTATCAAGGATATAGTTTTGAAAATCCAGGTATAAGAAATTACGGATTAGGTATTCGCCTAATAGAAATGCAAAATGGTCAGTTTTATACTTATCACAATGGATGGTGGCGTGGAAACACTTCGTCATATATTCGTTTAGCTAAAGACAATACGTGTATTATTCTTTTCTCAAACAAATACTCGAGAACTACATATAAGACAATTAGTTTATCTCACCACTTTGGCGATTATCCTGTGGGCGATATTGAATTGTAAACTATTGATATGGAACAAACATCGTCTATATTTAATATAAAATATCCCATAATTCAAGCACCTATGCTTGGCGTTACTTCTCCTGAGATGGTAGCTGCTGTGTGTAATGCAGGTGCAATAGGCACTCTTTCTCTGGGTAGATTGCCTATTGCTATTTGCGAAGAGTTGATCTTAAAAACCAAGTCATTGACCAACTGCCCTTTTATTGTTAATCTATTCTTACATCCTATTGTTACTATTAATAAGGATGAAATGGATGCAATGCAAGATGTTCTAAGTGAATTGTGTTCCACTATCGGCTATGCGTATGATTATAGAGATAACGTTGAACAACCTTCTTACAGTGAGTTATTAGCACTTGTACTAAAGCATAATATTAAACACATTGCTTTTACATTTGGATGTTTTACAGAGGAAGAAATTTTTATGTTACATCAAAAAGGCGTAAATTTAATAGGAACAGCAACAACGCTTGATGAAGCCGTTTATTTAGAGCAAAAGAAGATTGATGCAATTGTTTTACAGGGTATTGAGGCTGGCGGACATAGAGGAAGTTTTTTAAGTGATGATATACATTTGAATTTATCTCTGAACGATTTATTTCTCCAAGTTAAAGAAGCAGGAATAAAAAGTAAACTTATTGTTGCAGGTGGATTGTATAATGGTGATGTTGGTGCAGCTTATTTAAAAGCAGGTGCTGACTTTATTAGTTATGGCTCATATTTTATCACTGCTGAAGAAAGTTTAGCTTTGTCTTACCAAAAAGAGCTTTTAAGTCAAGGTCAACCTGTTAAAACAGTTCTAACAAAAGCTTTTTCCGGGAAGTGGGCTCGAGGAATTGCTAATGATTTTGTGATATTAATGGGAAAAAGTAAGGTTTCTGTGCCAAATTTCCCTATTCAGAATGTTTTAACAGAAAATGTAAGAAAATTTGCAAAGAGAAAAAATATTTATAACTTTAGCTCATTATGGTGCGGTATCAATGCACACCATTCTAAAGTAAATAAAACAAGCTTTTTAATTAATAATTTGATTAAAGAAATCTATGAGTAGCAGTTTTCAATTTAAGTTTTTAAAAAATGTAAAGAAAGAAGAGTTTTTAGAAGTATTTAATAATGCTACTTCAGAATTCTTTGTTCCAACTACTTTAACTAAAGATCAGTTGGGTGAAAAAATTAAAACAGAGGGCATTGATTTAAGTTTATCTGTAGGAGCTTATCATCAAAAGAAATTAGTTGGTTTTATTCTACACGCTAAGAACAATAAGAAACTTTATAACGCAGGTACAGGTGTATTGAGTGATTTTAGAGGAAATAATCTTACCGCTAAGATGTATGATTATGCTATACCCCTTTTTAAAAGTTTTCAAATGGATAAAGTAAGTTTAGAAGTTGATTCTTCTAACGAATCTGCTATGCGTACTTATAGAAAGATAGGCTTTAAAAAATGGAGAACCGTGGAATCTCTTAAAGGGAGAACAAGGATCAAAGTTAAAGATAATTTACACAATGCTTTAACAATGGGAGACTTACCTTATTACGAATATTTAGTGTCTTATATAGAAAAGGATTTAATACCTACGTGGCAAAATAATGAGTTTTGTATTAATAATAATGACCGCGTTGTTATGCGTAAAAAAGTAATGCTTGATAAAACAACTATAGGCTACATTATTTATAATCCAATTGAAAAAAGATTATTGCAAATTTGGGTCAAAGATACCTATAGACGTAAGGGAATTGCCTCATTTATGATGCATGAAGTTTTTGGAAATAATGTTTCTTTTTATGTAACTAATATAGATGGCCAAAACTTTGGAATTCATTCTTTCTTTCGCTCAATCGGTGCTGAGTCATACCAAGAGCAGGTTGAAATGGAACTCTATTTATCTTAAGAATTAAATAAAAAGGATGTCATACTCAATGAGCCTCCCACATATTTATCATTGAATGTAGTTACTTCATCTTTTTTAGTAACTACGCCTAAAACATATAATAGTGGAAAGTAGTGATCAGGTGTTGGTATAGCAGACTGTACAGCAACGCCAAGCTTATCATAGCTAAGCAAATTAGAAAATTGTCTTGAATAAACAGTTTCTTTAATTAACTCATTACTTTCTATTGCCCAATCAAAGCCATAATTATCTTCTTGCATTTTGTGCCAATCTATAGCTGATAAATTATGAACTATATTTCCACTTCCAATTATTAAAACACCTTTATTGCGAAGTCGTTGTAATTGTTGCCCTATTTCAAAGTGATAGTTTGCTTCTTTGTAGTAATCTATGCTCAACTGTATTACCGGAATATTTGCCTCTGGAAATAGGTGTACAAGTATTGACCAAGCCCCGTGGTCTAATCCCCAATCAAGGTTTTCGTGTATATCAACTGAAGATGTAACAATCTCTTTTGCTAACGCAGGAGATCCCTGTACATTGTATTCTACATTAAAAAGCTCTTGAGGAAACCCTCTGAAATCGTGTATTGTTTCCAAGGTGGTATTAGAGGTTATGTGTGTTCCTTGAGTTAACCAATGTGCAGATATAACAAGAATAGCTTCCGGTTTAGGTAGTTGTTTACCTAATTTTTTCCAATAAAGAGAAAACTCATTTTCTTCAATGGCGTTCATAGGAGAACCATGCCCTACAAATAATGCAGGCATAATAAACCCTTTATCCGGAAAGGATAAAAGGTTTTCTATTTCTTGTTTTTGCTTTATTACCATATTTAAGATGCTAAAATCTTTTTAATATCCTTATTGTCACCATAGATTACCATAATATCTCCTTTGTTTAAAACGGTCTCGTAAGATGCTATTCCTTGTACTTCGTGTATTTTTTTAGATAAACCTAAGAAGTTTGTCTCTTCTCTAATTTTTAAAGTTGTTAGTACAACTAAGTTATAGTTTGTTCTAAAACCAATCTCTCCTAATGTTTTACCTGCAAAACGTTCTGATACAGTGATTTCAACGATACTGTATCTTCCGTTAATTTCGTATGAGTCCACTACTCCTTTTATACACAGTTTTTTAGCCCAACGCTCAGCTGTTTCTTCTTCTGGGTGAACAATCTCATCTACTCCTATCGCTTGCAATACGTTTTCGTGTAAAGGGGTAATTGCTCGACTAATCAAACGCTTTACATTTAGGTTCTTTAATACAGCCGTAGTCATAATATTTGCTCCTTGGTCTTCACCAATGGCTACAATAACAATGTCCGTATTTGCTAACGGTAATCCCGACATCATATATTGATCTGTTGAATCAAGACAAATAGTATGTGAGATCATATCTTTATTAGCATCTACACGTGCCATGCTTTTATCTACACCGATAACTTCATTCCCTTGCTCTGTCAATTTTTTTGCCAATGAAGCACCAAAGTTTCCTAAACCAATAATTATATATTTCATTCTCTAAATGTCTTAATTTATCAATATTTCTTCTGTAGGATATCTGTAGTTTACTAAAGTCTCTTTTTTGCTAATTGCAATTAAGATAGTAAGCATACTCACACGTCCTATAAACATAAGCATGATTAACGTTACCTTACTTGGGTCAGTTAATTTAGCTGTAATTCCTGTACTTAATCCTGATGTACTATAAGCTGAAAAAGCTTCATACGCCAGTTTTATCAAATCTATCTTTGGCTCAAAAAAGGAAAGCGCAAATATGGCAATACCAATTACAAATAAAGATAGTATAATAATGGCAAAGGCACGTTGAACAGATAGTTCGTCTACTTCTCGTCTATATACTTCAATACGTGATTTACCTTTCATCAAAGTCCAAATATTCAGTACTGCAATGGCAAATGTACTCGTTTTAATACCCCCACCAGTTGATATTGGCGATGCTCCAATCCACATTAAAAAGATGATTAGTAGAAAGGTAGATACACTAAAAATATTATTATCTACCGTAGCAAAACCAGCAGTACGTGGCGTTGTTGCAGTAAAAAATGCAGTAACTAACTTTCCAATTCCTTCGTGTTCGGCTAAAGTATTGTTGTACTCTAAGACATAAACTAAGAATGTACCACCTACAATTAATGCAATGGTTGTAATTAAAATAATACGTGTACTTAAGTTAATTACCCTTGGTAAGTAAGTACTTGCTTCCTTCATACTAAAAGGAAGAAGTCTGTTTATTATAAGGTGCTTAATATATTTGTAAACATTGAAAACAATAGGAAAACCAAGTCCTCCCATAATAAACAATCCTGCAATAATTAAGTGTAAAGGGTAATTAAATCTATATTCTAAGGTGTAAAGGTTTTCAGGTAAAGTAGAGAATCCAGCATTACAGAAAGCTGATACAGCGTGAAATATAGAGAAAAATATACGTTGATAGATTGATGTAAATTCTTGGTGACGAATACTGATAAAAATTCCCACCATACCAATGAACTGAATAATACCTGAGATAATGATAATGCGTTTTAAGGTAGCAAATACATCTCCCAATTTGTCTATATAAGACATATCTTTCAGCACTAATTGATTTCCATACGATGCTTTTCCCCGGAAGAAATAACTAAAGTAACTCGCAATAGTCATAATTCCCAATCCCCCACATTCCATCAAGAAGATCATTACTGTTTTTCCAAATATAGTAAATTGACTTCCGATATCCACGGTTGATAATCCTGTTACACAAACAGCACTTGTCGCTGTAAATAAGGCGTCTATATATCGTAAACTACCTGGTGTAACTGTTGCCTTTGGAAAAGATAGCATAAACGCTCCAATAAAAATAATCAGTAAAAAACTGACTATAAATAATTGCGCTGGATTCATTCTTGTTTGCTTAAGGTTAAGCTGAAGCATAGAGAACTCCCGCACAACCATTAAGAATACACCGAAGAATATTACAGCGCTACTGTCAAAGAATCTATTGGTGTGTTCTGGTTGCCACCGCGCTATGATAAGTATTAAGAATAGAACAACGCTAAATATGTCGAATATCTTAACACCTAAACTCTCATAGTTATCTTTGCTAAAATATCTACGAGCAATAGCTATCATCCCTATAGATAAACAGATATTATACAGAGAATTTAGCTGAGCGTGGTAATCGTTTAAAGTATTAAACCCTAAGTCATAAATTAAAATGAATAAGGTTATAAAACTAATGACAAAAGGTAAACGTATTAAGGCATACGTTAGTTTCTTTTGTATGTTATCTTTTAAGTAATATAGTGGCATTTTATAAAACTAATTCTTGATAAAGATTTTTAAACAATACTTCTAAATCCGTTGTCATCCCAGGATGAGGACGCGAAGCCTGAATACACGAACTCTTAACTGCAGTTAACCACCTAAATCTTTCGTCTACTTCAAGAGTAGCGATGGGATTATTGGCTGATGTCCCTAAAGCTATTGCTTCAAAAGCTTTCACGTGCTTCTGAAGTATTTCAAAATCTATTTCACTTGAAAAACAAGTTATCTTCTTTTCATCTAAATGAAACTTTGCTAATAGTTTTCTTTTTGATTTAGAAAAAACAAGCAAGCCTATATTGATAAACTCCTCTCGCTCTACCTTAGGAACAAATCTTATGATTGAATACTCATATACGTGCATCTTGAAATTTTTTAGCTTCGTTAACGAATAAATGAGAATTTTCTAATCTTGTTTTTAAGAACAAAAAGTATACCTCTCTAATTTCTTCTGGAGTTAAATCTACGTCTTCCCACTCTAACCAGTCTGTAGGAATTGTATCTGTTATTTCTTTCAGATCTTTTTCTGTAAGAAGTTGTTTAAAAGCGGTATCTACTTCATCAAGTTGTTTTGCTTGTGGAAGTAAAACGTGATCTTTTATAAATGAAAATGGTGTCAAAGCACTTTTTTCCCAATTGGTAAATGAATGATGAAAATAGAAAGCTGCTCCGTGGTCAATTAACCATAACTCTTTATGCCAAATGAGCATATTTGTGTTTCTAAATGTTCTATCTACATTTGTTATAAATGCATCTAACCATACAATCTGAGAAGATAATTTTGGGTCAATCGTCAATGCTTCCGGATCATAAGTTAATGCTCCTGATAAAAAGTGTAAAGCTAAGTTTAACCCCTTACTAAATTGAAGTAAGTCTTGAATCTCTTCATCTGCTTCTGTTCTACCAAAAGCTTCATCAAGCTCAGCGAATACGAGTTCAGGAACTTTTAATCCTAATTTCTGTGCAATTAAACCTCCAAGTAACTCGGCAATTAGGGCTTTTACCCCATGACCGGCACCTCTGAATTTAAGTACATATTTAAAATCATCATCTGCTTCTGCTAAGGCAGGTAATGATCCTCCTTCTCTCAAAGGAGTGATGTATCTTGTTACCGTTACTGTTCTTAGCTTAGATAAATTACCCATTAATTATCTTGTTTTTCTTTAAAACTATCTTGCAATATTAACCAAAAAACCCTCATCGCAAATCACGATGAGAGTTAATTTTTTTCTTTTTTATTTATTTACTTGTTATATCTAAGTAAAACAATATTATTTTAAAGCTTTTTATGAAATTTTGTATTTTTATATATAGGACAGTTCTCTAAATGTGCTCCATCTAAATATCCTGTACTCATTAAAAATTCATTGACAATTTCTTTACCTACAAACTTGAATTGTCTTTTAAATAATTTCAGCCATTGTTCTAAATCGTATTGTGTATGCAAATCTAACCAATTTTTGAAACTTCCAAACTCTTGTTGTAATTCAATGATTTTCTGTGCATTGTAAATCGCAGCATTTACCTTTAAACGATTACGTATGATACCGCTGTCTTGTAAAAGAGTAGCTATTTTCTCTTCTGAAAAATTGGCAACAGTTGGTATGTCAAATTCTTCATAAGCATTTTTAAAGTTTGCTCTTTTTTGTAGAATCGTATTCCAACTTAATCCTGCTTGATTTATTTCTAAGATTAAACGTTCAAATAATTCAGTATCATCTGATAATTCGAAACCATATTCGTAATCGTGGTAGTATTTGTTTGGATTGTCTGTGCTTTCAGGCAATTCATTACAAAAATCACAATAGTGCTTTTTTACTGCCATATACTAATTTGTTACTTTTATTTTAGCATCAGTTAATACTTTTTTAAAGGCAGTGCGTTGTTCAGCTGTTTTCAAACCGAAAACGTCTCTTGATTTTTTATTGTTTAATTTGATTACTGCTTTTGTAGCTAACCCTTTAGGTAGTTTAACATACTTGATAGCAGTTTTGTCAATCTTATTATCTGCTGTTTTTAATAAGAAATTTTTGACTGTTACATATAAAAAATAAGCGACAATACCAGTAAACACATAGTCCATTTCTTTTGGTGTATTCCAATTGGCAGTAGTAAGTCTTACAATTCCCATAACAAGAATAAAGGTAGACATTATCCTTGAAGAGGTTAATCTACCTTTATAGTTGTCATTTATTTCTAATTGCTTAGTGTCTTTATTAAATGAAATCATTTAGCTGTTTTTTGTCTTTGATTAAAAAACAAATCTAACAATAAATCAGACATAAATTAGCTAATAGAATGTTAGTATTTAGAATATTTAAATTCTGAAGTACTACATTTTTTTAAAGTATAAATATGGTTTTGAAGCTGTCTGTGTCCCATATTTAAAGTTACTTAATCTATCTTCAATTCTTAAATAGCCAGCTTGTTCGCCAATTTCTAAATTACCAGAATAAATACCTTTACGTCTTAATTCTTGTATTGGACCTGAATTTTCATCTGCTCCATAAAATTCATAGTAATCTTCAGTTATATTTGTTTTTATAACACCTATAGCAACAAAATTATTCATTCTTAATACACGAGGCACATCATTTACTAACGGACATTCTAAATCATTAAATTGAGTAATAACTGGAGTATGGCTATAATATAAAATACTGTCAATTTTTTGACTTGTATTTTTATATATATAAATATAATCTCTCTCTTTACAAGTCCCCGAAGCTTTTTTAGCTATACCAACTTTCCCATTTCCAAGATCGTTACCTATATATTGATACTTACCTTCTGATAAATCTTCAATACTTTTTAATGGTGTATATACTTTACTTGATATAGGATCTTCTGGAACACTATTGTCACTATTTGAGCAAGCAGTTATTGCTGCTATAGAAGCGATTAAGAATAAATATTTTTTCATAGTACAATTGTTAAGGGATTGTTAATTGCTAATATATATAAATGTTGTCAATAAAAAAAGGTTTAAACTATTTAGTTTAAACCTTTTGTATGATTAAGAAAACTTATATTTTATTATCATTATCAAAATTTAGAGGATAATAATAAAAGTGTTTATTCATTTATTTTTTTGAAGTATAAATATGGTTTCCCTTTTATTTGAGATCCTGGTTTGTATCCAGATAAATGATCTTCAATTCTTAAATAACCTCCTTGCTTTCCTATTTCAACTGTCCCTTTATAAATAAGATTACGTTCAACTTTAAACTCTTTTCCTGGGTTTTCTTTTTTTTCTTCTTCAGTCAATGGTATCTTGGCATCTTCAGTCATTTGAGTACTTAAAACTCCAGTAGCGTTTAATCTGTTATTTCTTAATACTCGATCATATTCTCCACCAATCTTTTCACATTTTACTTCGTTTTTTTTACCTAAAACAGTTTTATAATTAGCATAAGTTATACTGTCTAATTTTTGGTCTGTTTTATAAACAATTAATAAATCATTCTCTTTACAAGTCCCCGAAGCAGGGTTCACTATCCCAACTTTGCCATTACCTATATCATTTCCTACATATTGATATTTTCCATTTTCCAATTCTGTTAAACTTGTTAATGGATTATATGGCTGTGAGCTTATAGGATCTGAAGGTGAATTATCATCACTGCTTGAACATGAAGTTATTAAGGCTAATGTGGCCAAGAATAGAATAGACTTTTTCATTGTAATTTCTTAATTAGTTGTTAATGCAAATATAACTAAAACTAAAGGACATAAAAAAAGGTTTAAACCGTTAAGTTTAAACCTTTTTTATATTGACTATAATTTTTTACAATTATGAGTGAATTGCTCTGTTGTCAGTTGCAGCTAATGCAGCTTCTTTAATAGCTTCTGCAAAAGTTGGGTGAGCGTGAGACATTCTTGCTAAATCTTCAGCAGATGCTCTGTACTCCATTGCTACTACAGCCTCAGCGATTAAATCAGCACAACGAGCTCCGATCATATGGATACCTAAGATCTCGTCAGTGTTTTTATCAGCTAAGATTTTCACTAATCCATCAGTGTCAGCACTTGCTCTTGCACGTCCTAAAGCTCTGAATGGGAAACTTCCTGCTTTGTACTCTACTCCTTCAGCTTTTAATTGCTCTTCTGTTTTTCCAACAGCAGCAACCTCTGGCCAAGTATAAATAACACCAGGAATTAAGTTATAGTTAATGTGTGGTTTTTGACCAGCTAAGAATTCAGCTACCATCACACCTTCTTCTTCAGATTTGTGAGCTAACATAGCACCACGAATAACGTCACCAATAGCATAAACATTTGGTGCAGTAGTTTGTAAGTGATCATTAACTTCTACTTGTCCTCTTTCTGTTAATTTGATTCCTGCTTTTTCAGCATTTAATCCATCAGTATAAGGACGACGACCTACAGCTACTAAAGTGTAGTCACCTTCTAAAGTTACTAATTCTCCTTTTTTATCTAACGCAGAAACTTTAACTACATCTCCTTCACGCTCAACACCTTGAACTTTGTGAGTAGTGTAGAATTTCATTCCTTGTTTTTTCAATACTTTTTGTAATTCTTTTGACAAAGCACCATCCATAGTTGGTAAAATTCTGTCAGCGTACTCAACTACAGAAACTTGAGCTCCTAATCTTAAGTAAACTTGCCCTAATTCAAGACCAATTACTCCACCACCAATAATGATTAAGTGTTTAGGTACTTCAGGTAATTTTAATGCTTCAGTAGAAGTGATGATTCTTTCTTTATCTAAAGTGATAAATGGCAATGTAGATGGTTTAGATCCAGTTGCAATAATCGTGTTTTTAGCAGTGATTGTTTCAACAGATCCGTCATTTTTAGTTACATTGATAGTAGTTGCATTTTCAAATGCTCCAACTCCTTCAAAAACAGTGATTTTGTTTTTGTCCATTAAGAACTTAACACCAGCACAAGTTTGATCTACTACCGCTTGTTTGCGCTCGATCATCTTAGCTAAATCAACTTTTAAGTCTCCTGCAACTTCGATTCCATGATCAGCAAAATGTCCGAACTCCTCTACTAAGTGAGAAGAAGATAATAATGCTTTTGATGGAATACATCCTACGTTTAGACAAGTTCCTCCTAATGTTGGATACTTTTCTACAATTGCTGTTTTAAATCCTAATTGTGCACAACGAATAGCAGACACATATCCTCCAGGTCCAGAACCAATTACAACTACGTCAAATGAATTCATAATATATTTTTTTCTTTTTTTGTTGTTTTACTTAATTCTACAAAGTTACACTTTTTATATAAGTAAAGGAAAATAATAGGCTAAAGTTTACCCTTAAATGGTAAGAAAAACCCTATTAACACAAGACTTTCAGTGCTCCTTGTAAAACTTTTATTTCAAATTTATTTGTGTCATATTCATAATACTCTCCATCCATTTGTAAACCATTCTTTTCTTGGTCTACTATCTCTACTTGTATTACATCTGTTTGAACGTAATCTGTCTTTCTAAACTTTTCTGTTTTTTTAAGTAGTACGTACAAACCAAAAGTTAATTGTTTTAATAGCCCAATTCTTGGAACCATTAAATAATCTAATTTTCCATCTGTCAAACTCGCTTTTGGAGTTAACGACATACTGTATCCCATTTCATTCGAATTTGAAATGAACAGTAATAATGGGTTTACTTCTTTTGTCTCTCCATTATAGGTAACAAGCATTTTTTTTGCTACGTATTCTTGTGCTGAGTTTAAGGCAGCATTGATATACGCACCTAATTTGCGTTTCCCTGACTTTTCATACTTATCAATAATAGTTGCATCTATTCCGAAGCCCATATTACTAAAGAAATACTCACCATTAACACTTCCTACATCCATACTAAAGATTTTACCATCTCTAACGCGCTTAATTGCTTGTTCGATGTCTTTAGGAATAGAAAGGTTTGAGGCAAGCCCATTTCCAGAACCAACAGGTACAACACCAAATGCAATATTTGTGCCAACTAATTCTGTTGCTACTTCGTGAATGGTTCCATCTCCTCCACAAGCCACAATTACATCTGCTTGTGCAGCAATCGCTTGTTGTGTTAATTCGATAGCGTGCTTTTTATAAGTAGAAAATGATACGTGTATATCATATTGAGATTCATCAAAAAAAGGCTTGATGTAATCTAATGTAATATTGTGTTTGCCTTTTCCTGATATAGGATTAACGATAAAATATATTTTTGTCATAATTACTAATACTAAAGCATTGAAATCTGTAAAACACGTTTATTTATGCTTTGATCGAGCAAATATACAAAGGCAAAATTGTATATGCTACTTAAAAAAGATAATAGAACTAAAAAGAAAAAAAGTCAACCGAAGTTGACTTTTAATACTTTATTTAATTGGTCCTTCCCACTCTGTAATTCCTCCTAAAAGGTTGAAAGTGCTGTCAAAACCTAATTGTCCCATTAATAAACAAGCTTGGTTACTTCTTCCTCCTGATTTACAGTAAACGTAGTAACTTTTTGTCTTGTCTAATTTTTCGATCTCGTCTAAGAATCCTTGTCCTTGGTAGATATCTATGTTGATTGCTCCAGGAATTGATTTTTCTTCTACTTCTTCTTCTGTACGAACGTCTAATATAACAGCGTTAGCGTCTGCTTGCGCATTTTCCCACCACTGGTCTTGTGATAAATTTGCCATTTTTTCAAATCTAATGTTAAGTATCCAAATATAAAGTTATTCTGTTGTTTGGCGAATTTTTTTTTATTTTTTTGAGTAAATGTTAACCTTTATACTTTAATTTGCTTTTTAAAATTAAGACAATGTCATCACATCATATCGTCAGAGACGACCAAGAGCCTGCTTTAATCATTGCTAATGGAGAGGCCTGCGACCGAAATTTAATGGATCAACTATTAGAATGGTCTCCTCTTGTGGTAGTATTAGATTCTGCTATTGAGAGGGTTATAGAATTAGGGATTAAGATAGATGTTTTAATCGGTGATTTTGATAGAGGGTTTGATGCAGATGCTTATCGCGAAAAACAATACCCTATTGAGATTGTACACGTGGCGGATCAGGAGTCAACTGATTTAGAAAAAGCATTTAGATATTTGATCAAACGCGGTATTCCGGCTGCAAATGTTATTTGGGCAACGGGTAAGCGTGCTGATCACACAATTACGAATATTACGAATATTGTAAAGTTTAAGGATCAACTTAAGATTACGTTGTTTGACGATTATTCAAGAATATATCCTTTGCCAAAATTGTTTAAGAAATGGTATGAAAAGGATACTATTATCTCTTTAATTCCCATTGGTACTGTAAATGGAATTGTCACTGAAAACTTGTTGTATCCGTTGAAGAACGAATCTCTTGTTTTGGGTGATCGTACGGGAAGTAGTAATTCTGTTTTGGCAGATGGACTCGTTACAATCGCTTATGAAGAAGGTGATTTGCTAATGATGGAATGCCACGATTAAGAAAGGTTTATTGTATTTTATATAATTTTTCAAGAAACATAGTAGCGCTATAAAACTAAAAAGCCCGACTGCATAAGTCGGGCTTTCTAATAATAGTATTCTATTTATTTCAATAATTATTTCCCTAAGAAAATTTGGAAACCAACAGCAACACCTAAACCACTTTGTTTAGCTACTGTTCCTTTGTCAGATTTACTGTAGTTGTATCCAAGTGTAGCTTCTAAAGCAACGTTACGACTTACAAAGTGAGAATAACCTCCTGCAATTCCAAATGCGAAAGAAACATCGCTATCAGTTGCTGAGTAACCAGTTACACCAACATCACCTTGTCCAAAGAATCTACCTGTAGCACTTGCTCCTTCTGGGAAGTAGTATCTTACAAACGGTGCAAATTTATAGTTCCAGATGTTATCTCCATCTTTTACTGTTTCAATTCCACCACCTACTTCTAAACCAATTGCAATTCCGTCAGACACGAAGTACCCTGCTCTTGGCATAACATCAAGACTGAAGCTTTCTTTTTCGAAGCTATATCCTGTAGAACCAACAGATGCACCAACTAACCAGTTTCCTTTTTTGATTGGAGTTGTTCCAACTTTTTCAGACAATTTTGGAGTCTCTACTGGTAATTTGCTTTGCGCATTAGAAGTTAAAATTCCACCTACTAATAAAGCTGCTAATAAAGTAATTTTTTTTATAAATTTCAATGTTTAGTTTTTAATCTGTGTTTTAAACTTAAAAGTAACGAGTGCTAATTTACTGAAAATAATTGTTAGATTAACTAATTTTGTGACAATAATTCTTTTTTAAGCAATAAAAAGTCCTTATTGGTATTGATTAAACCTTCAATAAAATATGCTCTTGCTTCTTCTATGTCAATGAAGTCAAAATGCTTGTACCACTGGTCTGATTCCACTATTTCCTTGAGTTTTGTTATCCTCTTGGCAGTATCATTTGCAGTCCTTAGCAGATTGTTTTCATTATTAAGACAACCTTTGTGCTTAAAAGTCACATCTTTTTTTACTGAATCATAGATAATTACATATAAAGCTTCGTTTTCATTGTTGGGAAAGAAGCTGTCCCACGTTGCATAAGCTAAGCAATAAACATTGTTTTTTTTCTCTGTACTGATTAACTTCCAACGACAGTTAGCTGCTCTACCCCAGTGGTTTGCGTATCTGGCTACTCCGTTTTCGTCAAAGTAATACATACTTCCTGCTTTACTCTTATAACTTGGCTCGCGACCAGCTATAAAAGAATCAGAAATTTCTTTCCATTCACAGTAAGTATGTTTAAAAAAATTGTGTTTATTGTATTTTTTCATTCTAAAAAAGGTCTTTTTTATCTTCAATTATATTAATTCCAAGCTCTTGCATAGTAGCTTTGGCTTGTACCAATCCTTCTGCAGTGATTGGTTTGGTTGCAAAGTCAAGGAAATAGGTATCTATTCCTGCTTCTTTGGCATCTTTTGCTGTGAAATACACACAAAATTCTGCAGCTAATCCGCAGATGTATAATTCACTTATGTTTTTATCTTTTAAATAACCTAATAATCCGGTGTTTGACAATTTGTTATTGTCATAAAAACCGCTGTATGAATCTACTTCTACATTCATTCCCTTTCTAAAGATAGCGGCCACTTTATTGTTGTCCCACGCTGAAGTAAATTCTGCTCCTTTTGTACCTTGAACACAATGTTCTGGCCACAATACTTGAGGAATGCCATTTAAGTCGATTACGTCAAACAATTGATGAGTAGGATGTTGTACAGCAAAACTTTTGTGATTAGTAGGGTGCCAATCTTGTGTTGCTACTATCAAATCAAAGTTGGGTTGAATGTCATTAATAACATCAATAATCTTATCTCCATCTGCTACAGCAAGACTTCCGCCTGGTAGGAAATCATATTGTAAATCAACAACTAAAAGTGCTTTCATTATTTATAATGTATTTGGTAGTTAAATAGTTATTTGCAAATTACTTTAAAATAAAGCCGTCTGAATGCTCAAAAATACGAAAAATAGCTCGTATTTCTATTGTGGCGAGGGTATCAGCTACGGTGTTTAAAATCTGTTTAAGGGCTATTTATTATATTCCTCTTGTAAGTACACCAAGGCTTCTATAACTGCTTGTGTACCTGATTTGGGATTAAACCCTAATTCTGTTTTGGCTTTTGTAATGTCAAAATCTTGTTGTAGTCCCGCAAACATTTTAATCTCTTTTGGGGTAACCATCGGTGCTTTGCCACTAAGTTTAGAGAGCATTTCCAATAGCCAAGCTGATGCTAATAATACAGTTTTGGGCACTTTCATCGGTGTTATCAGTTTTAGTTCTGGATAAAGTTGTTGTGCTATTTGTATTGTTTGCGTAAGGGATAAACACTTTTCATTTGCTAAAATATAGCGCTCCCCTGCTCTTCCTTTTTCTGCTGCAAGCCAACAGCCTTCGGCAACGTCTTTTACATCTACCCAATTGACCGTAATTCCAGTATCTACAGGAACGCGATTTTTTAAAATGGTCAGTAATACGTTATAGGAAGTGTTTATCGGCGCAAAGGCTTTGCTTCCAATCATAGCAGATGGCATAACAGCTGTTAGCGCAATACCATACCGTTTGGCTAAGTCAAAGGCAAGCTTTTCGCTATCATTTTTAGAGTTGTAATAAGTATCTAAGCGATTTGTGTTGTACCCATTATCCTCTTTTGTAGGCATTTGATCGTAGTTTAATGCCGCAATTGAGCTAACGTAAACAATGCGCTTTACTCCTGCCTCATAAGCCGCTTCAATCACATTTTGCGTACCCATTAGGTTGTTGTCGTAAATTTCTTTCTGAGGGTCCTTTGCCCAAAGTTTAAAATTAGCAGCAACCGCATAAAACACATCGACTCCTTCTAATGCTTTGACAAAGGATGCCTTGTCTAACAAATCCGCATAGACAAGTTCACAATCCAATCCCTCAAATGGTTTCGTATTGTTTACGTTGCGAACTGTTGTCCTTACTTTGATTCCCTTTGATAAGAGTAGTCTTATTAGGTTATTGCCTAAATGTCCGTTTCCTCCTGATACGAGTGCTAATTGTTGCATTGTGCAGTAAATTGAAATAGTGTTGCCAACAAAGATAATGTTGTTTTAATTAGTTTGCGCGTAAAACAATCCACCTTGTAAGTAATCACTTTGTTTTATCTGCTACTATAACCTATTGCTTTTTTCAGAAAGAGAATTACATTTGGAAAAAAAATATGCCTGTTTACATCTCTCTATTAAGAGCAATCAACGTCAGTGGTAAAAATACCATCAAGATGAGTATGCTGAAATCGTTATATGAAGAAATTGGCTTTACTGCTGTAACTACTTATATACAAAGTGGTAATGTAGTATTTAAAAGCCAGCACGCTGATACTGAATTTATCTGTTCACAAATAAAAGCAGGTATTCTCGCTGCGTTTGGATTGGATATTACGGTGATTGTTTTAACGGAGTCACAATTAGCAGAGGTAATTAAACAAAATCCCTTTCAAAACGTAGCCGATGAGAAACAAGTGTATATTACTTATTTTGAGAAGGCAGTACAAGCTGTTTCAATGGCGGAAATAACAAGTAAGGCAACGACAGGTGAACAGATTGAATTTACGTCTGAAAATGCCTATCTCTATGCTGCCAATGGATATGGAAAAACGAAACTGACGAATGTTTTCTTAGAAAGGAAATTAGGTGTATTAGCTACAACGCGAAACTGGAATACCACGCGTAAACTTTATGAAATGACTCAGCTAATTAAATAGCATAAAAAAACTCGCACCGTAATAGTGCGAGTTTTCTATATCAGAGACTGTTAAGTCCTATTTTTCAAATTCTTTTAATGTTTCAGTGATGATACGTACACAGTCCAATAACTGCTCTTCGTTCATTACTAAAGGTGGCGCAAAACGGATAATGTTTCCGTGTGTAGGCTTAGCTAATAAACCGTTATCACGTAATTTTAAACAGATATTCCAAGCCGTATCGCTTTCTTCTGTATCGTTGATAAGGATAGCGTTTAATAACCCTTTACCTCTAACCATTGAACAAATAGTACTATTTGCAATGTATTTGTTTAATTCTGCTCTAAATAATTGTCCTAATTTCTCAGCGTTATCAGCTAATTTCTCATCAAGAACAACGTCTAATGCAGCAATTGCAACAGCAGCAGCAGTTGGGTTACCTCCAAAAGTAGAACCGTGTTGTCCTGGTTTGATTACGTTCATAATCTCATCATTTGCTAATACAGCAGAAATAGGATATGCACCACCAGACAATGCTTTACCTAATACAAGGATATCAGCTTGTACATTTTCGTGGTCAATAGCCAACATTTTTCCAGTACGAGCAATACCTGTTTGTACTTCATCAGCAATGAATAATACATTGTGTTGTGCACATAAAGCTTTAGCTTCAGCTAAATATCCAGCGTCTGGCACATATACTCCAGCTTCTCCTTGAATTGGTTCAACTAAGAATGCAGCGATATCAGCACTATTTTCTTCTAAAGCAGCACGTAATGCATCAAGATTGTTGTATTCTACTCTAATGAAACCATCTGTATAAGGACCGTAGTTTTTACGAGCATCAGGATCATTTGAGAAAGAGATAATTGTTGTAGTACGTCCGTGGAAGTTGTTTTCACAAACGATAATTTTTGCCTGGTTTTCAGCAACTCCTTTTTTCTCGTAAGACCATTTTCTTGCAAGTTTTAAAGCTGTTTCTACAGCCTCAGCCCCTGAGTTCATTGGTAATACTTTGTCAAAACCGAAAAGTTTTGTGATTTTTTCTTCATATACCCCTAATTTATCGTTGTAGAAAGCACGTGATGTAAGCATTAATGTGTTTGCTTGATCCGTAATTGCTTTTACGATAGTTGGGTGACAGTGACCTTGGTTTACAGCTGAGTAAGCAGATAAGAAGTCATAGTATTTTTTACCTTCAGCATCCCATACATATACCCCTTCTCCTTTAGCTAATACTACTGGTAGTGGGTGATAGTTGTGTGCTCCGTATTTATTTTCTAATTCAATCGCTTGCGCTGATGTAAGTTTTTGTGACATGATAATATAGTTTTTCGTGTGTTTTTCTTCTTGCAATGTAATTCTTTTTTCATCAAATCTGCAAATGAAAGGTATAAGAATACATAAGAAATAAGATATTCTTAGTAAAAAGCTCTTTCAACTAATTAATAAACAATAAGTAAAGTTGTTTTAGTATTTGTGTTATAAAATTGTTTATTGATTCCTTTAGGACTATTATTATTGACTTCGTCGGACTTAATTCGAGACAAGTACCACATTGGTACCACACTCCTTCGGTAAAAAAGCTTATTTCCGAGGGAATGTGGTACTTATGTCGAACTAATGTCGAACATAATATAAACAAAAGTAGATTAAATATAGTGGATGGTTAAAGGTTTAAAAATCTAAGAGAGAAGAAAACTTGAATCGCAAGGTCGATTATGGTAGTGCTTTGACAGGATAAGAAATGAGGCCTCTTGTGCATAAAATGTAAAATATGCAATAAAAAGGTACATTTACCTTATATTTTAATTAAATTAGCCCTGAAATATAAAAAACACTAACTATGAAAAACTACTTTTATGCATTAGTTGCGGCAGTATCTTTGGCTGGTTTTGGTGCTCAAGCTCAATCTCCATCACCACTACACGTGGGGATTAAAGCAGGTGCTAACTTCACAGATATGTCAACTTCTTTAAAAGACTACAACAGTAAAAGTTCTACGGGGTTTGCAGTTGGAGCAATGGCGCGTTTTGATATTAAAAAAACGTATTTACAAGCAGAACTTCTTTATTCTGAGAAAAATGTAAAGTTTGAAGGAACGTCTGATGTGACTTCTAAAATGAAGAATTTAGAAGTACCATTGGTAATTGGTCATAAATTTATCAACCTTCCTTTACTACATTTAAGAGGTTATGCGGGTGGAGTTTATACAAATATGGTTGGAGATAACTTCAAAGCGAAACAAGTTGGTGAGGTGTTTGACAACTTTGATAAGAACAATATCGGATACCGCGTTGGTGTTGGTATTGATGTTTTAAAGTTTACGTTAGACGTTTCTTATGACGGTGGTTTCAACAACGTAAGTAAAGATTTCAAGACAAAACCAAATACTTGGATGGTTTCTTTAGGATATTTCTTCCTATAACTGAACGAGTTAAATAATAATTCAAAGAGCTGTGTGTAAATACAGCTCTTTTTGTTTTAAATATATTCTACTCACATTAAAAATTTCTTATTTTTGTGCTATGCAAAAGAATATAAACATATTAAATAAAAGAGCAAGGTTCGATTACGAGATACTGGACAAGTACACGGCTGGTATTGTATTAACGGGAACTGAGATTAAGTCTATCCGCTTGGGTAAGGCTAATATTGCTGAAAGCTTTTGTGAGTTTCAAGGACACGAATTATTTGCTATTAATACACAGATAGAAGAATACGCACATAGTAAACATTTTAACCACAAGGCTAAGACTGAGAGAAAGTTACTTTTGAATAAAAAGGAATTAAAATCTCTTTTGAAAAGTGTGCAAAACAAAGGACTGACCATTGTTCCATTGAGACTATTCTTAAATGAACGTGGATTGGCTAAATTAGAAATTGCTCTTTGTCGTGGTAAGAAAAACTACGATAAACGTGAAACTATAAAAGATAGGGATACTAAGCGCGATATTGATCGATTGAAAAAATCACATTAGTATTGACTTATTGTAATACAAAAAAGAGGCTGTAATTTTTAAGATTACAGCCTCTTTTTATTTAGTTTTTATTTTCTAACATGGGAACAAACTTGAAATCACCGTGTTCGTATTTCTCAAAATGCGTTTCACTGACGCGGATTAATTCTGTCATTGTTTGGTCATTATCGCCAATTGGAATAATTAACCTCCCTCCTACGTTTAATTGTGCCATTAAAGGTTGTGGAACAAAAGGAGCTCCTGCTGTTACGATTACACCATCAAACGGCGCGTAATTCGGCAGTCCTTTATAGCCATCTCCAAATGTCATTAACTTAGGTCTAATACCTAATTTAGGCAATAAAGTAGCTGTTTTTCTAAATAATTCGTTTTGGCGCTCAACACTGTAAACTCTTGCCCCCATTGCTACTAAAACGGCAGTTTGGTAGCCACTTCCCGTTCCTATTTCTAATATTTTATCGTCTTTCTTTACTTGTAGTAGCTGAGACTGAAAAGCTACAGTATAAGGATGTGATATGGTTTGTCCAGCTCCGATAGGAAAAGCAGTGTCTTGATAAGCGTAATCCTCGAAGCTTGAGTCTAAAAATAAATGTCTTGGCACTCTTCTAATGGCTTCTAAAACATTTGAATCAACAATTCCTTTTTGTCTAAGTATTTCAACTAACTGGTTCCTAAGACCTTGGTGTTTTGCAGAATCTCTCACTTTTAAATGGTTATTTCCTGCAAAATAAGCAATATTTTATATTAAAAGCAATGTTAAAAGCGTTCTTAAAAAGAATTGGCGAAAAGTTTACCCTAATATATTCAAACATTCGCTAAATAAATTATATTTTTGTTTTCAAAATCTGGTTTTATGCTTAAAGTTGGAGTATTGGGAGCAGGACATTTAGGTAAGATTCACCTTCGTTTGCTTAACCAATCTGAAAAATATGAATTAGTAGGATTCTATGATCCTTTCAAAGAGAATGCAGAGAAAGTTGCTGCTGAATTTGGATATAAGAATTTCGAATCAATACAAGAATTAATAGATGCTGTAGATGTTATTGATATTGTAACTCCTACACTATCTCATTTTGACTGTGCTAAGTTGGCTATTGAGTCAGGGAAACACGTATTCCTTGAGAAACCAATTACAAATACAGTTGAAGAAGCAGAAGAAATTATTGCTTTAGCTAAGAAGCACAATGTTCTTGGACAAGTAGGTCACGTAGAGCGTTTTAACCCTGCTTTTCAAGCGATAAGTTCTAAAATTGAAAATCCAATGTTTATCGAAACGCACCGTTTGGCAGAGTTTAATCCTCGTGGAACGGATGTACCTGTAGTATTGGATTTAATGATTCACGATTTAGATGCTATTTTAAGCGTTGTTAAATCGCCTGTGAAACACGTTAGTGCTTCTGGGGTATCTATTTTGAGTGAGTCTCCAGATATTGCTAATGCACGTATCGAATTTGAAAACGGATGTGTGGCTAATGTTACTGCAAGCCGTATTTCAATGAAAAACATGAGAAAATCTCGTTTCTTCCAAAGAGATGCTTATATCTCTGTTGATTATTTAGAAAAGACTTGTGAAGTGGTTAAAATGAAGGATGCTCCTGAAGTTCCTGGTGATTTTGACCTTATTCTTCAAAATGCAGAAGGTGTTAAGAAACAAATCTATTATGACAACCCAGAAATTTTAGCGAATAATGCTATCTTAGATGAGTTGGAAACTTTCCACGATGCTATTGTAAATAAAACAACTCCAATTGTAACGTTAGAAGATGGTACGAAAGCTTTGCGCTTGGCTCACCAAATTATCGATGCTTTTGGTAAATAATATTAACTAAAAACTAAAAACAATCATTATGAAAAATATTGCCGTTATTGGTGCAGGAACTATGGGGAATGGTATTGCTCATACTTTTGCTCAAAAAGGTTTCAAAGTTCTTTTAATTGATATCTCTGATAAAGCGATTGAAAGAGGAATGAATACAATCTTGAAAAACTTAGATCGTATGATTTCTAAAGGAACAATTACTGAAGCTGATAAAAAAGCTACTATTGAAAACATAGTTACTTTTACAGATGTAAAAGATGGTGTGGTTAACGCTGACTTAGTTGTAGAAGCTGCTACTGAAAACGTACAATTAAAACTTAATATATTTAAACAATTGAGTGAAGTTTGTGATGAGAACGTTATTTTGGCGTCTAACACTTCTTCTATCTCTATTACTCAGATTGCTTCTGTGGTTAAAAATCCAGAGCGAGTGATTGGTATGCACTTTATGAACCCAGTGCCTATTATGAAATTGGTTGAAATTATTAGAGGTTACAATACTTCTGACGAGGTTACAAAGAAAATAATGGACTTGTCTAAGGCTTTAGATAAAGTACCTACTGAGGTAAATGATTACCCAGGATTTGTAGCGAATCGTATTTTAATGCCAATGATTAACGAGGCTATTGAAACACTTTATAATGGTGTAGCTGGTGTAGAGGAAATAGATACAGTAATGAAGTTAGGTATGGCTCACCCAATGGGACCATTACAATTAGCTGACTTTATTGGTCTTGATGTTTGTTTATCTATCTTAAACGTAATGTATGACGGATTTAAAAATCCAAAATACGCACCTTGTCCATTGTTAGTAAATATGGTAATGGCAGGTAAATTAGGTGTGAAATCTGGTGAAGGATTTTACGATTACAGCGAAAGCAAAAAGGCTGAGAAAGTAGCTAAAATGTTTTCTTAAGTAAGAATTGAAGAAACAAAATAATTTATAAAACAGAAGAGTGTTTGCCTTGGTCAGACACTCTTTAACCCAAATTGCACAGGAGATGTATAGGTGAGATTGTGATGCTTGGTAGTTGTTACGGCTAAATAGAGATAACCCCTTATTTCTGATTAGCTTAGGAGTAACTGTAAAGTATTTCTAACTACCGGTAAAAAGATCTGTTGTGCAGTTTGGGTTTAATATTTTTGATACCATATTAGAATGGCAAAGATTATCCCTTTTAAAGGTTTGCGCCCTACGCGTGATAAAGTTGGTTTGGTTAGTTGTAGATCTTTTGAGGACTACAATGCAGTGGAAATAGCGTATTTATTAGATTACAACCCGTATTCTTTTTTACACGTGTTGAACCCTGCTTATGTTAATCCTCAGAAAGTTACGTATGATAAGAGGTTTAAAATGGTGGCTGCAAAGCTAAAGGATTTTAAAAAAGAAGGTATTCTTGTAACGGAGGATAAGCCTATCTTTTACTTATATCAGATAACTACTAAATCATGGCAATTTACGGGTATTGTGGCGGGTACTTCTATTGAGGATTATCAGAGTAATGTGATTAAAAAACACGAGGATACACTGGAATACAGGGTTAAATTGTTTAAAGAGTATTTATACCACAGTAGATTTAACACAGAGCCTGTATTGATGATGTACCCTGATCAGAAAGATATTGATCAGTGGATTACTAATCACAAAGCGAATAAACCTTTGTATGACTTTACTACGGTTACAAAGGAACGCCATACTATTTGGAAGATTGATGAGGACTCGGATATCAGTTGGTTGTGTCAACAGTTTGATAAAGTAGATGAAATCTATATTGCAGATGGACATCACCGTTGTGCTTCTGCTGAATTGTTGCAGACGGAGCACAAAGACAATCCTCAAGGACACGACAACTCTGTTATGACTTTCTTAATTGCGGAAAACAATATTAAGATTTATGAGTTTAACAGAATTATCCACGATTTGAATAATCATACAAAAGAGGAATTCTTAGCCTTGTTACAAGAGAAGTTTGTTGTTGAAAATAAGGAGCAACAATTGTGGAAACCAACCAAAAAGATGGAGTTTGGTATGTATTTAGATGGAGATTTCTATGCTTTGAAATTGAAGGAAGTGAAAGAAACGTCTGATATATTACAACAATTGGATGCACAGATTTTATATGATGAAGTGCTACACCCTATTTTAGGATTAGACGACTTGCGTAATGATGCAAGAATTGACTATGTTCCTGGTAATGAGTCAATCGTAAATATCAAAGAATTAGTAGATGATGGTGAATATGAAGTTGGTTTTATGCTCTACCCTACTAATGTTGAAGAGATTAAAGAGGTTGCTAATAATGAACTTATTATGCCTCCTAAGAGTACATATATAGAGCCGAAGTTTATGAACGGGTTGCTTATTTATGAAATTTAAAATAAAAAGATTATGTCTATTACACAGAATTTAAAACACGTTAAAGAGGCTTTACCTGCACACGTTACGCTTGTAGCTGTTTCTAAAACTAAACCTAATGAGGATATTTTAGAAGCTTATGAAGCAGGACAAAGAATTTTTGGTGAGAATAAGATTCAAGAGATGACGGAAAAGTATGAGGCTCTTCCAAAAGATATTGAGTGGCATATGATTGGCCACGTGCAACGTAATAAGGTGAAATATATGGCGCCTTTTGTTTCGTTGATTCACGGGGTTGATAGTTTTAAGTTGTTAAAAGAAATCAATAAACAAGCAAAGAGCAATAACCGCGTTATCAATTGTTTGCTACAAGTGTTTATTGCACAAGAAGAAACAAAGTTTGGACTTGACCAAAATGAATTAGACGATATCTTTTCAAGTGAAGAATTCGAAGCTCTTGAGAATGTGAAAATAGTGGGACTTATGGGTATGGCTACTTTTACAGATGATCAGGAAGAAGTGAAAAGAGAGTTTACTTCTTTGAAAGAAACTTTTGACCATTGTAAAATGTATTACAACGAGATGGATAACGTGGAGTTGCAAACAGTATCAATGGGAATGAGTAACGATTATCCTATTGCAATAGAATGTGGAAGTACGATGGTTAGAATTGGAAGTAACATTTTTGGAAGTCGTAATTATTAATAAATAGAGAGAATAAGTTGTACGCGATTTTAGATATAGAAACTACTGGTGGGCAGTTTAATGAAGAGGGAATCACAGAGATTGCAATCTACAAGTTTGATGGTAATCAAATTGTAGATCAGTTTATCAGTTTAGTAAATCCAGAGAAGGAAATTCAACCGTTTGTTGTGAAACTAACGGGAATCAACAACGCAATGCTGCGATTAGCACCTAAGTTTTATGAGGTGGCTAAGCGTATTATTGAGATAACAGAGAATTGTGTTATTGTAGCACATAATGCTGAGTTTGATTACCGTGTTATTCGCAATGAATTCAGGCGCTTAGGATATGATTATGCTCGCAATACGTTGTGTACAGTCGAATTGTCTCAGAAGCTTTTACCAGATATGCAGTCGTATAGTTTGGGAAAATTGGTGCGTTCTTTAGGTATTCCTATTGCTGATAGACATAGAGCAAGTGGTGATGCCTCTGCTACGGTTAAATTGTTTGAGTTATTATTATCTAAAGATCACGAAAAGACAATCTTAACTTCTATGATTAAGTCTGATATAAAAGTAGGCTTGAATCCGAAGTTCTTAGATATTGTAGATACATTGCCTTCAAATGTTGGTATTTACTACATACACGACAACTTAGGGAAGATTATTTATATCGGAAAAAGTAGGAATATTAAGAAGAAGGTGTTGCAACACTTTACAAGTAATTCTCCTACGTTTAAAAAGGTTCAGCAAGAAACATATACTGTTACTTTTGAAAAAACAGGAAATGAGTTGATTGCACTATTAAAAGAGGCTGAGGAAATTGCAGTAAATAAACCGAGGTATAATAAAGTGGCAAAGAAGAGTGTATTCCCCTACTCTTTGTACTTGAAATATAATCAAGCTGGTTTTGTTTATTTGGCAATTGAAAAAACAGATGGAAGAAAGAAAAACTTAATGGCTTTTACTTCTCCTAATGAAGCACGTAAGTTTATTACTAAGGTATTTAGTAAGGATGAAGTGCAACCATTTGTAGATTTTATTTATGAAAAGAAATCAAATAAAGTAACGGAAGAGAATTTCTCAGATACTTTAGAGATGATATTTGAAGAATATAATATGCAAGTTACCTCTTTGTTGAATACGTATAATATTGATGATCACAATCTATTGATAATTGACAAGGGAAGAAAAGTAGACGAGAAAAGTGCTGTTGCCTTAGCAATGGGTAAACTAAGTGGTTTTTGCTTTTTTAACTTGAATTATCAGGTAAATGATCCAGGACGTATTGCTGCGAACTTAACGCCTATTTCTTTTAATAGAAATAATCGCAATATCATTCTGAACTATTTGAATAAGAAAGTTGGTTATAAATTAATACACTATTAAAAACTATTATTAGTGAGACGGAGATTAAAAAACAAATGGGATATTTTAAAGCAGAAGATTTATATCATTATTTATGGTTCTAATACTTTTGCGGGTAAATTGTTTGACCTTGCACTTTTAGGAGTAATCCTATTGAGTGTTTTATTGGTAATGCTTGAGTCAATTGAGAGTTATGATTTAAAACACCATAAAGGACTTCTGATCTGTGAGTGGGTTATTACAGTTTTCTTCTCTTTAGAATATGCTCTTCGAATTTTATGTAATAAAAAGCCGTTAAGGTATATTTTTAGTTTCTATGGTATTGTGGATTTAATATCTATTCTACCGATGTATTTGTCGTTCTTTATACCTGGTTCTCGTGTACTTACAGTAGTAAGAGCACTGCGTTTACTTCGTTTATTTGGTATTCTAAACTTAGTACCTTATATCGGACAAGAATCACATTTAAAGTTGGCAATTAAAGCAAGTAGAACTAAGATTATTGTATTCGTTTACTTCATTTTGGTTGTTTCTATTTTATTAGGAGCCTTGATGTATGTAATTGAAGGAAAAGACAGTGGCTTTAGTAGTATTCCGCGTAGTATTTATTGGTGTATCGTTACGATGACAACGGTAGGATATGGAGATATTGCTCCACAAAGTACCTTAGGTCAGATGATTGCTTCTTTGATTATGATTATGGGTTACGGTATCATCGCCGTGCCAACAGGAATTGTAACAGCTGAGTTTTCAAATATTAAACGAAATAGATTAGATGCTAAGAAAAGAAGAAACTGTTCTTCTTGTACTACTACCATTTATGATGAGGATGCTAACTACTGTTATAACTGCGGTCAAAAATTAGGAGATGTTTACGGAAAATAAGAATTATTTAATTGTAGTTATAGGTCCTACTGCTATTGGAAAAACGGCTTTGGGAATTAAAATAGCTAATCATTTTAACTGTGATATCATCTCGTGTGATAGTCGCCAGTTTTATAAAGAAATGGCTATAGGAACTGCTGTTCCAACAGAAGATGAATTAAAGGCTGCAAAGCATCATTTTATACAAAATATTAGTATTGAAACTCCTTATTCTGTTGGGGATTTTGAGCGAGATGCTATTGTGAAGTTAAACGAATTGTTTAAGGAGAATCCCGTTCAAGTAATGGTGGGTGGTTCTGGTTTATTTGTGAATGCTGTTTTAAATGGTTTAGACGAGTTTCCAGATGTTGATCCGGCTATACGCGAGGGCTTAAACAAAGACTTAGCTGAAAAGGGATTAGTGTACTTACAAGAGATGTTGAAGGAGTTAGATCCTGTACACTATGAAAAAGTAGCTATTGATAACCCACAACGTGTTACACGTGCTTTAGAGATTTGTATTGGTACAGGACAACCTTATTCATCGTTTTTAAACAAGAAAGAGAATACGCGTAACTTCACTCCTATTGTTGTCGGATTGGAGGCAGATAGAGAAGAAATGTACAATAGAATCAATAAGCGAGTTGATATTATGATGGAGAAAGGTTTGCTGAAAGAAGCAGCTGAGATGTATCCACATAGAGCAATAAATGCGTTACAAACTGTGGGATACCGCGAATTATTTGCGTATTTCGACAAAGAGTACGATTTAGATTTCGCTATTGAAGAAATAAAAAAGAATACACGCCGTTTTGCTAAAAGACAGATAACTTGGTTTAAACGCACAGATGGAGTTGCCTGGTTTAATTACCTTACTCCTACTGAAAAGATTATTGATGCTATAAACCTAAAAATGAACTAATATGCCTATTTCTCCTACTTTTACATCTATTTATGAGCAACGCTTTATAGTTGATTATTTTGATTGCGATACTGAAGGAAACCTTAATATAGTTGATTTCTGTAAGTTGATACAGATTGCATCTGCTCAGCATTCAGTTTTAGGAGGAATTAGTTTTTGGGACTTACAAACAGTTAACCAAGCTTGGGTTGTAAACAAATTCAGGGTTGAGATAACAAGAGTTCCCAAATGGCAGGAAGAGATTAGAGTTGTTACGTGGATTGAGAAATTAGATGGTATTCGCTCTGTTAGAAATTTTGAAGTGTTTATTGGAGATGAGAAAGTAGCTGGGGCAAGTTCGCTTTGGGTAATTTTGAATACGGTTAGACGTCGTCCTGAAATGATGACACTACCACACGATCACTTTATCAAATACACAGATAAAAAGGGTATAGATGGAGAGTTTTTCAAATATGGAAAACCTGAAGCCTTAGATAAGTTAGTTGATTCGCAAGTGCAGTATTCTGATTTAGATATGGTAAATCACGTAACCAATATTAAATACTTAGAGTGGATTGTAGATGCCGTTAAAATGAATGATATCAATATTGACTCTATAAAAGTAGTTGATATGGTTTTTCAAAAGGAATTGCGCTTCAAAGAAGAGTATTCTGTATTCCAAGCAGAGGGTAATAGCAATCATTATATGATTAAAAACAAAGAAGATCAGATTAGTTTTCAATGCATCATTGAGTAAGTAATTTGATATTATACTATAAAAGGGCTGTTTTGAGTTTTCAAAACAGCCCTTTTTTTGGTAAGCTTGCTCATTTGCTCTTAAATAGTAATTGAATTTAGAGGAATATCTAACTTCTAGGTATTGTAGCTTTTGGAATACATCAAAATACCTTTATCCGTGTTTTGATGAAAAATAGGTATAAAACATTCAATATATGGGAAAATATCATATAATTAGTGTGTATAAATTATTTATTTTGTATTTGTAATTTTAATAAAAAAAATATGAAAATATACTTTACTCTATTTAGTTTGTTTTTGACCTCTATTATGTTCTCACAGACTTCAGCATATAGCACTAGTAATACATCTTATGATGTAGGAGGTTTTGAAAGTATTGATTATATAGGTTCAACGCAAAGAGAATTGCAAAGAAGATATACGAAAAATCAGAATAGATTTAATGAGTCATTTAATGATATTTGTGAAAATTTAAAATACTCAAGTTACGATGATGAAGTCATCAGGTATACTTTTGGTGTATTAGAAGAATTAATTGAGAATGATAAAATAGAGGTTGATTTTACTAGTGATTATAACACGACTTCAGTGATAAGATCTTTAAGAAATTTTGTTCGTGAAATATCTAGAGAGGAACAGAAAAAAGTAAATGAGAGAAAATGAAACACTTATAGATAGTAATTCGAAAGGTACATCCTAGTTGTTGCACTATGTACTAAAATAAAAATGTCTATACTGTATTATAAGTTATTACGTATGATACATAACTAAACAATATAAAAAAAGCTACTCAACGGATTGAGTAGCTTTTTCAAAATATAAATACTTAATTTATTACCATACGAACATTGGACGTTCTTCCATCATTTCATTTACTTGATCAGCAATTTCTTCGATGATAGCTTCGTCAGTGTGGTTCATGATTACTTTGTCGATTAAAGCAACGATAGTTTCCATATCCGCTTCAACTAAACCTCTTGTAGTAATAGCAGGCGTACCAATACGGATACCTGAAGTTACGAATGGAGATTTGTCATCAAAAGGAACCATATTTTTATTAACAGTAATTTCAGCTTTAACTAAAGCGTTTTCAGCATCTTTACCAGAAATATTCTTGTTTCTAAGGTCGATTAACATCATATGGTTATCTGTACCACCAGAGATGATATCATATCCTCTTTTTACGAAAGCCTCAGCCATAGCTTTAGCATTCTTTTGTACTTGTAAAGTATAGTTAAAGAACTCATCAGAAAGCGCTTCACCAAATGCAACCGCTTTAGCAGCGATGATGTGCATTAATGGTCCTCCTTGGTTTCCAGGGAAAACAGCACTGTCTAATAAAGAAGACATCATTCTAACCTCACCTTTAGGAGTTTTGATTCCAAATGGATTAGGGAAGTCTTTACCCATCATAATCATTCCTCCACGAGGTCCTCTCAACGTTTTGTGAGTAGTAGTCGTGATGATATGACAATGAGGAACTGGGTCATTCAATAAACCTTTAGCAATAAGTCCTGCAGGGTGAGAAATATCAGCCATTAAGATAGCACCAACGCTGTCAGCAATTTTTCTGAAACGTTCGAAATCCATATCTCTTGAATAAGCAGAAGCACCAGCAATGATTAACTTAGGTTGCTCTTTAGTAGCGATTTCTTGAATTTTGTCGTAGTTCAACATTCCTGTCTCTTGCTCAACACCGTAGAATACAGGGTTGTATAATTTTCCAGAGAAGTTTACAGGTGAACCGTGAGTTAAGTGTCCTCCGTGAGATAAGTCAAATCCTAAGATTTTATCACCAGGTTTAAGACACGCTGCAAATACCTCAGTGTTTGCTTGTGAACCAGAGTGTGGTTGTACGTTTACGTATTCTGCTCCAAATAAAGCTTTTGCTCTATCAATAGCAATTTGCTCTACAACGTCAACTACTTCACATCCTCCGTAGTAACGTTTGTTAGGATATCCTTCCGCGTATTTATTTGTCAAACAAGAACCAGCTGCCTCCATAGTATCTTCACTTACGAAGTTCTCTGATGCAATTAATTCAATACCATGAACTTGTCTGTCTTGCTCTTCTAAAATTAGATCAAAAATTTCTGTGTCTCTTGCCATTTAGTTTGTGTGTTACGTTAAATTGCTTTCAAATGTACAAAAATCGTTTGTTAATTTCAGTCTTAATTATATATTTGATATATACTATTAATACAAATTAAAAAACGATTATGATAATTAGTGCAAATGATCCTAAAAGGAAAACGTGGCTTGAGGTAAGTAATGACTCTGATTTTCCAATCCAGAATATTCCTTTTGGAGTTTTTATTACCAAAGACGACGTGATTACAATAGGTACGCGTATTGGAAATTATGCGATTGATTTGAGTGCTTTACAAATGTTGGGGTATTTTAAAGGTATTGAATTAACCGATGACGTGTTTTTACAAGATACACTAAATGACTTCATCTCTAACGGAAAAAAGACTTGGCGAGAGGTTAGAAATCGCATCGCAGATATATTTGACAACAATAATGACGCTTTAAAGAATAATGCAAAGCACAGAGAGGCTGTTATTTTTGATATGAATGAGGTGGAAATGCAATTACCTGTTTATATAGGTGATTATACAGACTTCTATTCAAGTAAAGAGCACGCTACTAACGTTGGTATCATGTTTAGAGATCCAGAAAATGCTTTAATGCCAAACTGGTTACACATTCCTGTAGGATATCACGGTAGAAGTTCTACAATTGTTCCGTCTGGAGTAAATGTGAAAAGACCAGTAGGACAAACATTACCAAAAGGTGAAAAGACTCCTATTTTCGGTCCTTCACAACGTGTAGACTTTGAATTAGAAACTGCCTTTATTACTACAGATGCTAATTTATTAGGAGAGAATATTTTGGTTGACGATGCGGAAGAACACATCTTTGGTATGGTATTGCTAAATGACTGGAGCGCACGTGATATTCAAACGTGGGAATACGTTCCATTAGGGCCGTTTTTAGCTAAGAACTTTGCATCTTCGATATCTCCTTGGATTATTTCAATTGATGCCTTAGAACCGTTTAGAGTGGCTAGTCCTGAACAGAACCCGCTACCTCTTCCCTATTTACAACAAACGGGAAATAAAACGTTTGACATCAACCTGGAGGTTTACTTAAAACCTGAGAACAGTACAGATAAACTGATTTGTACTTCAAACTTCAAATATCTTTATTGGACGATGAGTCAACAACTGGCACACCACACTATCAACGGATGTAAGATTAACTCTGGTGATTTAATGGGGTCTGGTACTATTTCAGGAAAAGATCCTTCAAGCTTTGGTTCGATGTTAGAATTAGCTTGGGCAGGTTCTAAACCAATTGAAATGCCTGATGGTAGTACGCGTTCTTTCATTCACGACTACGATACTGTAACAATGAAAGGATATTGTCAGAATGACGAAGTAAGAATAGGTTTTGGTGAAGTTAGCAGTATGTTATTGCCTGCTTCAGTTAAGATCTAATTAACTATAAAAAGAAAAACTCCTTATAAATTTACTTATAAGGAGTTTTTTTATGTTTAACAACCAACAGTTTCGTGTGCTGCTACTGGTTTTAATGTTACTTGATTTTGGTTTTGTTTAGACAAGTATAGGGTTGGTCTTGATACGTTGTAATGTGTTGCTGTATCTAAGATTAAGTCAACTACATTATCATTGTTTATATCTCCTCCAAACATAATCTTAGGAACTACACCTTCTTCAAAAAACTTTTGTGATAACAAAACAATCTCATTCTTCATTTCTGTGTCTTTTACCTCTAAACGAAGTGTATAGTCTTTCACATAAAATTTAGGCATCTCAAATCCGTTTACAATAGACTCTTGAATATCTTGTTCTGAAATACCACTTGATTTACGTGTTCCTGTTGCAAAAAGTGTGTATTCTTTACCTTTATAAGTGAATTGTACTTTTTCTCCTGGGTAGATATAACTCGGTAAAGTAGCCGTTTCAATAGCTGAAGTAGTTAAGTCTATATTACTTTCTACAAAGGCTAAGAAAGGTTTCTCTTGACTTTGAGCCACTTCTACTCCTGTCATTTCTCCATCCTCATCTAAAACAGGGTCAAACACTTGGCTTACTTCAGGTTTTGCCTCCGTAATTTTATAAGCTTGATCCGTATCTTTATATAGTCCGTACCATTTGATTTCGTTTACCTCAGTCGGAACTTCATCACTGTGGAAGGTACCTGGAGTAATCATTTTTGTTTTGAAATCATAATGTTTAGGATATTCCTTCATATTTTCAAAACCACTTAAAACGCTATAGTGTTCAAACCCATCTTCATCTTCACCTAAATTATTGAAAGTAATCTCTTCATTTGTATCAATAACTTCTTCCGTTGTTTGGGGAACTATAGTAACAGGCTGATCTTCTTGTTTGTTTTTACAACTATAAAAAGACAGCAAACCTGCCATTGTGATAGTTGAGTAAAGTAATCTTCTTTTCATGTAATTTTATTATGTTATAAAAGTGGCGTCAAAAGTAATTAAACAAAGGACATCTTATATTTTTTAACACAAAAAAGTTTTGACCAACAACTGTAACTAAATCAGACAGTTATATCTTGCAAGAGTCGTTTTTACATCCGAAGTTAAAGAAAGCTTGTAATAATAAGTACACAGCAGGGATTGCAAGTACCCAAAGTTGTGCATCTATCGCTTGAAAAATTAGTAAAACAGCAAGACCTAATCTCACCCATCTCATTGGAGTCCACTTCTTAAAATAACCTATTATCTTATTCATCTTCTATCATTTTAATAATGATACAAACATACATTTCTATTCTTTTAGTTAAAGTAACAATAGTTACACTGCCCTATTTAAAAGAGATAATACGACAAATAACACCTTTGTGTAACAATTGTTACTGCCAAGGCATAAATACTACTCTATTTTCGCTTCAGATTTAATAACAACAAATAATTTATTAGGTATGAAAAAAATAGTGTTAGCCTTCGCTTTAGTTTTATCAGCAAACGCAGCTACGTATGCAGCGCCAATGACAACTAACAATTCAGAGAGTGTTTTGTTTCAAGAAACAAAAGGGGAAAAGTTTGCTATTCTTGTTCAGTCAATAAAAAACTTACGTGCTTCTATCATGACTGCGTCAGAAATGAAACAAGCCAATCCTAAAGTTGACTTCGAAATTGTAATTATGGGGCAAATGGTACAAGAACTTCACAATAAAGAATTCCGCGCTGAATTTGATGCTGCTAATAAAGCAGGAATCAAATTAGTAGTGTGTGAGTTTGCTTTAAAGGTTTACGGTGTAGACATGAAAGACTTGCCTTCGTACTTTATAGGTACACCTAATGCTCATAAATACATGTTCCAATTAAACGAGAAAAATTACAATACATTGTCAATTTAACTTTGATTTAATAGCAGTACTTTCCATAACTGTGAATACATAAATTATGTAGTATAAAAAGAGATTTCTGATAAAGGAATCTCTTTTTTTATGCTTTGTGGTTAGTTTTTCGTAAATTAGATATAACAAAAAATCTAAAAATCAGCTATTTATGAAAAAATTAATGATCACAGCTTTATGCTTATGCTCTACTTTAGGTATGGTGTATGCTAACAATGCAAGTCTTTCAACAAGTATCGAATCTGTTAAGCCAATTAAAACGAAACAATTTAAAATCGCTTATACAGGTACTGACTTAGGAAGCGAAGCTAACCTTCAAAAGTTTGAAGAAGTGTATAAACAACTTATTAAGTTCGTTGAACTTGAAAGAGAAGCAAACAGTTTTAAGAGCGTAACTTTTGCTACGCAGATTGACAGTAAAAATAAGGAGATTCTTGTTTCCGATATAAAGTTTCACGACGAAAATTCTTTTGCCGTTGGGTTACTTAGAATATTTGAAGTAAACAATACTGGAATTAAGGAAATAGATATTGATGGTATTGCTATTGAAGGAACAGTTGCTAAAGAAGCTGAAGATCTGAAACAAGCAGAAGTATTAGCTACTGCTGTTGTAGAAACTATCCAATCAAGTGAATATAGTCCCAATGCAAAGATTGTATCATCTATCGACTTGAATTACCAAAAAATAGAATAATATTAAATAAAAGAGGCCAGATATAGCTATATCTGGCCTCTTTTACTATTGTAGTAGCGATTATAAACGCAACAATAATTTCTCTGTATCCTTTCCATCTATACTCTCATGAGAAGTGTGGAATACAGCTTTTCCTTTAGAGATAATCAAAAGCTGTGGTGATTCGTGGTGAATCTGAAACTTATCAGCAATCTCCATTGACACCAAGCGATTAGCTACTACATCTACCATATAGCAAGGCGCTTCAGTTGGATTAGTAAAACTACTTTCAAAGTTTTTTAAAGCAAATTTACTAATATAGCATCTGTTGCTACTTTTAAAAATAACTACAGCCTTCTCGTCAGACTGTTTGATTAGGTCCTCTATTTGTGTACTTTCTGTAAGTTGAATCCAGTTCATAAGACAAAATGTTATCTGTTTTAGTATAATAAGGGCTAAATTATGACTTTTTGACATCAATAACCACTCCAAATAAGAAAATTATTGACAAAAAGTCGCAACAACTACTTTGGAACATAAATTGACTATCACTAAACAACCAAAAATATTACACAAATGAACTTAAATAATTTTACAATAAAATCACAAGAGGCTCTACAGCGTGCGCAAGTTATCGTACAGGGTTTAGGGCAACAGCAAATTGAGAATGAACACATTTTCAAAGCTATCATGGAAGTGGATGAAAACGTAACACCTTTCATCTTAAAAAAATTAAACATAAACGTTGATACTTTTAAATCAGTTTTAGATGCTACTATCCAAAACTTTCCAAAAGTATCAGGTGCAGATATAGGTTTGTCTCGTGAAGCAGGTACTGCTCTTACAGAAGCACAAGCCATTGCTACAAAGATGAAAGATGAGTTTGTTTCAATCGAACACTTAATCTTAGCCATCTTTAAATCGAGAAGTCGCGTTGCTCAAATCTTAAAAGATCAAGGAGTAACAGAAAAACAATTAGAAGCGGCAATTAACGAAATCAGAAATGGAGCAAGAGTTACCTCTGCTTCTGCTGAAGAGACTTACAACTCTTTAAATAAATATGCGAATAACTTAACACAGTTGGCTAACGAAGGGAAATTAGACCCTGTAATTGGTCGTGATGAAGAGATTAGACGTGTATTGCAAATCTTGAGTCGCCGTACTAAAAACAACCCAATGTTAATTGGTGAGCCAGGTGTTGGTAAAACTGCTATTGCAGAAGGATTAGCACACCGTATCGTACAACAAGACGTGCCAGACAACTTAAAAGACAAACAAATTTTCTCATTAGATATGGGAGCTTTGATTGCTGGTGCTAAGTATAAAGGTGAATTTGAAGAGCGTTTAAAAGCGGTAGTTAAAGAAGTTACTTCAGCAGAAGGAAACATAATCTTGTTTATTGATGAGATTCACACTCTTGTTGGTGCTGGTGGTGGTGACGGAGCTATGGATGCTGCAAACATCTTAAAACCTGCTTTAGCAAGAGGAGAACTTCGTTCGATTGGAGCAACAACTTTAGATGAGTATCAAAAGTACTTTGAAAAAGACAAAGCATTAGAACGTCGTTTCCAAAAAGTAATTGTAGATGAACCAGATACAGAGAGCGCTATCTCTATCTTACGTGGTATTAAAGAGAAATATGAAGCTCACCACAAAGTGCGTATCAAAGACGAAGCGATTATTGCAGCAGTAAACTTGTCTGAGCGATATATTACTAACCGTTTCTTACCAGACAAAGCTATTGACTTAATGGATGAGGCAGCAGCTAAGTTGAGAATGGAGATTAACTCTAAACCGGAGGAATTAGATGCTCTTGACCGTAAGATTATGCAGTTGGAAATTGAGATTGAAGCAATTAAAAGAGAAAATGATGAAGATAAATTAAAATCATTAGGACTTGAAGTTGCCAACTTAAAAGAAGAAAGAAATGATATTTTCACTAAATGGCAATCTGAAAAAGAGGTTGTTGATCAAGTGCAAACTATCAAACAAGAAATAGAGACTTACAAGTTAGAAGCTGAAAAAGCTGAACGTGAAGGTGATTACGGAAAAGTTGCTGAATTGCGCTATGGTAAGATCAAAGACGCACAAGAGAAACTTGATGCTGCTCAAAAACAAGTAGAAGCTAATCAAAGTGGACACTCGCTTATTAAAGAGGAAGTTACAAGTGATGATATTGCTGAAGTTGTTGCTAAATGGACTGGTGTTCCTGTAACAAAAATGTTGCAAAGTGAAAGAGAGAAATTACTTCACTTAGAAACTGAGTTACACAAACGCGTTGTAGGACAAGAAGAAGCAATTGAAGCGATTAGTGATGCTGTACGTAGAAGTCGCGCTGGACTACAAGATCCTAAAAAACCAATTGGTTCGTTCCTATTCTTAGGTACTACTGGGGTTGGTAAAACGGAGTTGGCAAAAGCTTTAGCAGTGTACTTATTTGACGATGAAAATGCAATGACTCGTATTGATATGAGTGAGTATGGTGAGCGTCATAGCGTAAGTAGATTAGTTGGAGCGCCTCCAGGATACGTAGGATATGATGAAGGAGGACAATTAACAGAGGCTGTTCGTAGAAAACCGTATTCTGTAGTCTTATTAGATGAGATTGAAAAAGCGCACCCAGATACGTTTAATATCTTATTACAAGTATTAGATGAAGGACGTTTAACAGATAATAAAGGCCGTTTAGCAGACTTTAAAAACACCATTATCATTATGACTTCTAATATGGGTAGTCATATTATACAAGAGAAATTTGAGAATATCTCTAATATAGAACAAGCTTCAGAAGAAGCAAAAGAAGGTGTTTTAAACGAGTTGAAACAAACTGTACGCCCAGAGTTCTTAAACCGTATTGATGAGGTAGTAATGTTTACTCCATTGAGTAAAGATAACATCTTGTCTATTGTAGATATACAATTACAGGGAGTGTTTAAAATGTTACAACAACAAAACATTCATATGGAAGCTACAGCTGAGGCTAAAGAGTTCTTAGCAAGTAAAGGTTTTGAACCAGAGTTTGGAGCTCGTCCTGTAAAACGTGTTGTACAACGCGAAGTATTAAACCGCTTGTCTAAAGAGATATTAGCTGGTAAAGTAAAAGCAGATAGTATGATTTTATTAGATGCTTTCAACAACGAGTTAGTATTCAGAAACCAAGAGGTTTAAAAATATAAAAGAGTAGTTAGTTATAATTTGATTTGTCGGAGTCGCCTTAGGGTGGCTCCGATTTTTTTATGTCTATACCTCCCTCCTGCTATTAGCTAAAAAGCATTTCTATTAGTTGTGTTTACAACCTATAGCAAACAAATTATAAACATATTTAAGAAGCTTAGTCGATATAGGCTACATAGTTTTTCAGTGATTACAATAGTGTAATTAATAGCCAAAAAATAACCCCTCAAGGATATCCTTGAGGGGTTTTGTTATACTTAGTTTAAGTTTGACTTGAATTTATTGGGGCTTAACAACGTTTGGTTGATTTGCTTGTGCATAATTAATTGCCCAATACATCATATTCAAGAAATGGAAAGAGTTATGTACCTCTATTACACTATTAGTACCAACTTGATAGTTCTTTGTAGAAGTTGGATAATACAAATTATTTTTAATAGTAACACTCATAGGATTTGATGCTCCTCCTTGACTATTTCTACGACCACTAAATGGAGCAGAGTTCATAATTAAAATCATCCCATAATCATTTGCTATAAATCCTTGTCTATAAGACCTATCAAGATTCTGCATTGAACTATGATAAATTAATTTTGTGTTTGAGGATAAATTAGATGGTCTATTAATACCTGTACTTGGTTTATTATTTCCATCCAATTCACTGTCTGCAAGCCTATATTCTCCAAAGAGTGTATTACTCATTTTATTGAAAGTTCTATCATATGTATTAAAAAATCTATTGTCTAATAATGCATCAAAGTAAGGGACAGAGGAATTGCTATATGAAGTAAAATCTAAACCACTTCTTGCCTCATTGAAAGGTTTTATTGTAGTATTAGTCACGCTTCCAAATAGATTCTCTAAATATTTAGTAATCTTATCATAATTTGCATGACCTTGTGTTTGAATAACAACTATTTCTTTTGACTTAATTTTAGCAGCTACTTTCAATAATTGGGAATTATCTTTTGCCCCTTCTCCTGTTATAATAACAATATCGGAAATATCTAAAGTAGGATTGATGTCTCGGGAAGCATAATTTATATCTGTAGTCATTTTACCACCTATATCCAATAAATTTAATTTTTCAATTCTTACCAAACCATTCCAACCAAATAGATCGGGGTTTTTTAACAATTGATGCGCATAAAATGAAGGAGAACTTGCTGTTTCAGCATTTGGAGTAGACCCTCCGTATCCCATAAGATTCATACTACGATATACGTAATCAACATTAAACGTTCCAACTACTTTACCATTTGCAGAAAGAGTATATTTAGCATCAGCATTTTTCATATCTTTTAAAGAAGCACCATAAGCTTTTAACGTCACTATATATTCACCTGAAGAAGTCAAATTTAAACTCCTTGTTCCTTTAAAATTCACCCCGTTAACAGTGTTTGTAGTGAAATTCATGGCTTCACCAGCTTTTACATCCAACTTAACTTTTACTTTAAACGCGTTACTACCATTTGTTCCCATTGCTGTTGCAGGTGTTATATATGGTATATTCCCGTAATTGAAAGGGCTTTCTAATTCAATTGATTTTACTTCCCAAATAGGTTTGTTTACTTTAACTGGCATAATAGTTGTGCAACTTCCTACTACTTTAACATTACTTGCCCAAGCATTCATTGTTACATTTCCACTTGTAATAGGTGTTCTTCTGGTAGAAACAACGTTAAGGACTACCTCTTGTATATTACTTGTTTTATTTCGGTCAAATTTAAACTCTGTTAGATCTGATTTGAATTCAACAGAAATATTTTTTGTATTATCAACCATAGAAAAAGTACCTGTACCAGGAGCTTTAACATCAACCTGTACTGTCATAGTTGCATTCGTTGGTAACATTTCGTCGAGTGCAGCTGTGTGAGAGTACCCTGTAGCAGCACAATCAACTAAGCTAATTTCTACTTGTGGTGTGTTGTAAACACCATCAGCTGCTTTAATAGGCTTTCCACTTGCATATTGTGGGTTAGCATAGACTTCAAAGTTTGAATTACCAACTTTATTAGGTCTTCCTTTTGCTTCTAATTTAACTGTTTGTTGTGTTGTACTTGTAAATTCACCTTCACCTTCAAACCATACTCCATTTACAGTGTTTGTTTTAATTACATAATGTCCACCTCTTGTTACGTTAACAGTAAGATTAAGGTATTCTTTATCAGAAACATCTAATCCCAAAAAGTATTTACCGATTGTGTTAACAGCGGTAATTGTATAGATAGGTAATTGTGTATCCACAAAAATATTTTTCACACAGTCGCTCACAACTCCGTTTAGTTGGAATTTTATTTCATCACCCTTTGCTCCAGCAGCGTATCCATTTGTTGGTTTACCCTCTGCTTTTAAGAAAATTGTATAAACTCCAGGAGCTGGAAATTTTCCTTGGTGAGAAAAGCTATAACCATTTTTAGAATCTGCATAAATTGAGTAAGTACCTGATGTTGCAGCTGTAACTTTAATTAAGATACCATTGGTTTGATTTAAAGCAACATCTTTATAATACCCTCCAATAATTTTAATATCATCACATTGAGCAGGTAGAATAGAAAACTCAGCAGGTAAATCATCCCCACATAAGCTCATCCACATATCTAACGAAAGGTTGTAGTATTCAATACAATCTGTTGTTGTATTAAAAATAGCTAATCCGTTATTTGTATTCTTATCAATTTTAATAGCATTTCTCTCCACTGTTGACATACGAGGTAATAAAAAACCTTTGTCAGCACTGCTAAGATCTAAAATAGCGAAGTTACTTGGTGCTTTTGTACCAGTTACTTCATTTGTTATTCTTGCCCCACGTTGCGCTTGCACTGAAAAAACAGAACAAAGCATAAACAATGCAAGTAAGAATATATGTTTAAAGTTTCTTTTTTCCATTTTAATTATTATAAAAACAGATTGAAGAATTTGCTATTCTTCAATCTGTTGTAATTATCTAATTAATTTATTTATTGATCTTGTCTATACTCAATCGCCCATGCAAGTAAGTTTATGAATAAATTTGAGTTATAAACATCTACACCACCCCAAGAAATTATACTACCTGTATAGCTTCTTCTTGGAGCTGCTGTATTGATTCCTGATATATAAAATGGTACTTCATATAATAAAATATTTTCAGTTGTCATCCATTTTTCATCACCAATAAAAGCAAAACCTTTTGATTGTGAATAACCTGCCCAAACATCATCTGCATCTTTTCTTCTTGCAATTACGCTAATATCTTTAGGTAAATTTTTCCAATAAACAGCGTTATTAACATAGTTTCCAAAATTCTTTCCAATTAAACTTGGGAATCCTTCAGGACCTTGTAATACCAAAGAAGAAGGAGCATTAGCTGCGTCATGTATTATAGAAGAGTATGCCGAACTTGATGTTGGCTTTTGTCCTGTAATAGCTTCTATAATTTGAGAAACCCTTGCTTGTTGGTATGATGTCGCAAAAATAACAACCCCATCTTTTTGATTAATAAAATCGATTAATGAAATAGTACCATGAGAAGCAAATCTTGCCCCGTGTGATACAAATACAATATCAATGTTGTTATCAGTTAAATATTTAGATAATTTATTAGATTCTGAAGATGTATTTATTGTTTTATCAGTATAATTAAAAATATTAAAACCTTTTACTTGTACACGTCCAGTCGGTCCAAAATAAGATCTATTTCTCATTAGTTTTTGAGAATCATGTGAATAAGATGCAGGTCCATGCTTAAGATCACCGATTACCAATATATTAAAGTCTCTTAATTTCTCTTGTACATCTAATGTTATGAAACAGTTTGTCTGTCCACCTAAATCAGCTGAATAAAGTCTTAGCTTAACATTCTTTTGTGCTTTTTTAGGTGTTCCTGCCATCACAAGATTAATTCTTTGTTTTCCAAGTTTTGTTAATTTTCCAGAGAAAGTTGCACCAATACCATTTATCATATCCTCTGTAACAAGAGTTGTACTTCCAGGTACTTTAACATCGATTTCTATAGATGCATATTGCTTATCTGGGTTGTTAATATTCTTACCTACAGTATAACTACCATAAGTTATTAGTGATGAACAATCTATTGTATATTCAACAGGTGGAGAACTTAAAGGTATTGTATATGTATTACTATAAGGAGGATTTACTTTTAGTATGATATTTTCTGCATTTGGTAATGTTCCTGAAGCATTAAATCGTAATTTATGTATATTTCCATTATTGTTAAATTGAAAATTACTTGAAACACTTTTGAAAGTTACATCACCATTTGGGAAATAAAGATATGTACTAACACGTGGAGGAGCTGTTACTTTAACTTCTACAATTAAATAACTGTTGTCTTTAACTTCTTTTCCTTTTACAAATGGTCCGTAGTGTTTAGTTTTACTTAAATCAACTGTATAAGCAAATTTCTCGATAGCAGTTTTAACTTTAAAATTATGTGTATTCGCAGTTGTTCCATTTGAGTTTGTAACTAACTCAAACGTTGTTTCTGTTAAGTCACTTGATGATTTTGGCGTACCTTCTGCTAAAAGCTTAACAGTCTGGGCTCCTGTTTTTGTAAATACACCCGAACCACTATAAGAAAGTCCGGCTTGAGTTGCTTTCGTTTTTATAGTATAAGCACCAACAGTCTTTACATTTACATTTACATCAATAAAGTTCGTTTTTTGATCAACAGGCGTATTCCAATAGTATTTTCCCTCAGCAGTTCCTATTCCTGTAGAAGTAATATCAAAGTCAATACCAGCTCTTTCAACTTCAATTTTAAAGTTTGAACAAGCTACTTGAACTTTACCATTAATTGAGAATTTAACAGCATCATTAACTCCTCCTTTAATTGGCACTCCAACTCCAGTAAGCGGAATTCTAACAGAACCTTTAGAGTTGAAGGTACCTGATCCAGAAAAATAATATCCGTTATCAGTTACAGCTGTAATATCATAATGTCCAACTTCTCCAACAGTTAAGTTCACATATAAAATGTCACTTGGCGTTAAGTACTCACCTTGCATTAGTTTATTTGACCCATTTCTACCATTAACTAATAGTAAACTGTTACAATTACTTGCGTCAACGTTTACTATAGAAGGAGGTAATGTACCACATAAACTCATCCATCGATCATTTGCTGTACTCCAATAGTTGATACAGTCCGTATCTGTATTATAAATAGTTAAACCATTTCCAGCAATTTTATCTGCCATTGGTATTTCATTACGCTGCGCATTAGTCATTCGAGGCATTAAGAATCCTTTCGAAGTACTTTCCAGCTCAAGAATAGAGTTTTCTACTGCAGTCAATGAGCTACCAGCAATGCTTTCATCCTGTATTTTTGTACTTTGGGCACTCATAGAAAGTGTTCCCAAGAACAAAGCAAAGAAGAAATATATTATATAGTTGATATGTTTCATAGTAAATTTTCTTTTTTTATTATTTAGACAGATTAGCTTTTACTAAATCTTCAATTACTTGAAGTCTATTTTTTAGCTCTTCATTTTCTTTTTGCAAGGCGTTAATATCTTTTGCTTGCTCAATTGTATGCAAGTATAACTCCTCTGTTTTTTCTAATAACTGAATAGAAAGTTCAGACATATTAAAAGCATACCCGTTTTCAGTTGTTGTTAATTCACTAATTGGAGTAATACCAGGTAAATGTTTATTTGTTTTAATGAAATTATCTACAGCATCTAAACTTTTAAAGTTGTAATCATACTTAAGAGCTGATGTACCATTAAAATAAGCATCAAACACATAATCGGCATAGTAACTGTTTACAGCAGAAACACTTCCGTTTACACGTAGTTTTTCATTTGCTAAACCAGGAGTTTTGTCATTGTACCCAATACCTACCCAACCTTCTGTGTAAATATCATCACCATAAAGACCGTTACCTCCACTTGTAACTTTATGCCAAGCACTTTTAATTAATGAACTTAAAGAAATTCGTGTAGCATCCTTTTTTTCATTTATATAAATAAGTTCATCAGTTTCTACATTAAAACTTAATTCTGCTAAATTTTGATCTTGTTGTAAAAGTTGGTTTAAAAAAATTATATTCTCTTGTTTTTCCTCATCTGTATAAATTAAAACAGGGCCAAGGTTCTCACTTTCTTCGTTAAGGTATCCTGGAGAAAAACTTAATGAAGTTAGTGTCTGTGAATTTGATAGCACATTTTTAAGCGTAAAAATTTTTTCTTGACCTAATTCATTTTTATAAACGAATGAATCACTACTAATAACCCCTTCATAAGTATACCCTGAAGGTATTTTGTCATCAGGCAGTATTTCTTCACCATTTTCAGCTGGAATGTAAATTACATCATCATCATCTGAGCTTGTTTGTGAATTTACAGTATCATCTTGATTACCATTAGGTCTAAGTACATGCATAAACCTGGTTTCAACATTAAATGTTGTTAAAGTCTCATTATACTTTCCAACTTCAGTCTCTCCATTTTTAAGGTTGAACCCAGCTGTTGTTTCATCTTCTTCATTAGCCTGAAATAAATCCAGTATTAATTGATTTTCAGAAATAGTTGTTTTTAACTCATTGTTTCCAACAAGTTTATTCCATTCAAAAACAGGTCCGTTATCGTCTTTTCTTGTAGTACCCCAGTAGTAAAAACCTTTTGTAAATTCATCATTTTCAGTCGTGTTGAAAATAATAAGACCCTCTTTAGGGTTTTCTCCAGCAATAACAGATTTATCTGTTAAACCTTTTAAAGCCACATTAGGAATCAAAAGACCTTTATTGTTATTCGTCTCATTTCCTATATGCAATATTGCAGACTCGTGTGGTAAATCATTCCCTACTCCTATTTGGGCAAAAGATATCCCGCTTAAAAGTAATGTACTTAGTAAAATTTTATTTCTCATAGCATTTGATTATGTTAAAACTTTATAATTAACTCTGCTACAAGTTTACAATTTTTATAATTAATTACATTATCAATAATTAATTTAGTTAATTTACAAGTAAAAGATTGTTAATTTAGATAAAATCATCAATACTGTGTTTTTAAAATAGTGTTTTACTATAAATATGCTGTTTTAGATTAAATATATTCATTGAAGTAATTGCGTTAATTAGTGTAAAATAGTAAATATTGAGTGTTTTATTTTCTTAAAAAGCAATAAATGAGAATATTAACGGATTTAAAATATAGGTTTAAACTATGCGTATTTTTTGGTCCAAAAAAAAAGAGCTTGCTGTTCATACAGCAAGCTCTTTTACAATATTGTGCCACAAGGTGGGCAGATTTGTAATTCGTTCCCATTTTTCTACTCCTATGGTTCTGACCATAGTAACAGCTTCTTGAATTCTCTTTTTAGAAGCACTCTTACTCACAATTAATTGAGATACTTCTCCCAATTGACGATACGCCTTAGTTTCTTCTATTTTCATAACGCATTGAATTTGTTCAAAATCTTTTTTAAGATACTAATTTTTTACCAGACTATAAAAAATTACACTACAGGCTTTTCTAATATTTTTCATTTAACTGCTTTATAATGTAGCTAAAGCATCACTTTTACTATAATTAAAAAAACAGTTTACCGTCTCTTTTGAGTAATTTACTTTATTTTAAAAATGGAAACACGAGAAATTTAGAATAAGAGAGTAGATTAAAATCAAACAGAACACTTTATATTCAGTTTTATTTCTTTTTAAAAGCAAATAGTTTTAATTTAGAGGTATAAATAAGTGTGTTATGAGTCATAAAAAACTATTTGCAGGAAGTGAGATCATGGTTCTTGCAGTAAAAGACGTATTAGAAGAAAACAATATTAGATATATTGTTAGAGATGATATTGATTCTGCCATTACAGCAGGTTTTGGATCTGCAGATAAGGCAGTTCACGTTTTTGTTGAAGAAGAAGATTTGGCAAGAGCAAAAGAACTATTGAAAAATAATGACCTTGAAGAGTAATCTTTAATCGTTTTAAAAATTAAAAGTCTTTATACCTCGTATAAAGGCTTTTTTTGTTCTGTCTTCTTTAGTTTCACACAACGTTTAAAGGGATCAAAAAGGAAACTAATACCACATATAGTCGAGTTTTGTTCGGAAAACACCCCCTTTTTCCGAACATCTTCCGAGTATGTCTTGAACTTCTCTCGAACAAGGTGCCTATTAATATACACCATATTAAGAACTGAGCCTCTTGTTGTTCTACCTGATTAATTAGATGAAATAGACTTTATAAATGATATTACTGATAAAAGAGAGACGTGAATTAACAAATAAAAAAGGCCCTTGAAATAAAACATTCAAGGGCCTTCTCTATTTATAAGAGACTTTAGTCTAACTTTTTATCTATAATGCGATCAAAATAATCTTGAATGAAAGCTTTGCATTTCATCTCAATAGCTTCCATTTCTTTGTTTTTATTTTTGATTAAATTCTTTTCTAATCCTTTGTCAGTAATAGCATAGAATCCAGTTATTTCCTTACCGTTAAATCTACAGATATAATTACCTTCTTGGTATGTGTATTCATTAGCCCCATAATTAACAGTAAATGGTTTTGTAATCGTATCATTGATTAAACTACGTCCCCAACTTCTAAATGGCTTGTCATAACCAATTAAATCTAATACAGTAGGGTAAATATCAATCTGCTGTGCTAAACGTTTATCTATGCCCTTTAAATAGCCTTTAGGACTGTAAAACAAAATAGGAACTGCCGTACGATTTACAAGTTTTCTATATTCGTCATAATCAATTTGATTTGTATGGTCTGCTGTTATAATAAATATTGTGTTTTCAAACCAAGGTTCTTTACTGCTCTCTTCAAAGAAGCGCTTGAATGCATAATCAGTATAACCTACTGTTTTGTGTATTTGCTGATTCCCAACAGGAAACTTACCTTCATATTCTTTAGGAATATTAAATGGTTCGTGTGAAGAAACAGTAAACAAAGTGGCAAAGAATGGTCCTTTTTTATCATTCAATGTTTTTCTCATGTATTGAAAAAACGGCTCATCCCAAATACCCCATGTTCCATCAAAATCAGCGTCATTGTTGTATTCTGTTTTTCCGTAATAATGATCATATCCCAAGATATTACCAAATCCTAAGAATCCCATTGACCCATTTGGAGCACCGTGAAAGAAAGATGTGTCATATCCTTTCGATTTTAAAGTAGATACCAACGACTCAATCTTTTGTTTTGGAAACGGAGACGATGTAAATGCATCTTTAAACGATGGAATACCTGCAACTACAGAAGAAACTCCGTGAATAGACTTATACCCGTTAGCAAATGCATTTGGAAAAATCAAACTCTGTTGAGATAAAGAATCTATAAATGGCGTGTAACTTTTAAAGTTTGGAATATTCATATCTTCATTAAAAGCACCAATGTATTCTCTGGCATAACTTTCTGTGATAAACAATACGATATTTGGCGTTGAAGGCTCATTAGTATTGTATTGCTTAACAGCACTAACATTTTGAGCTAAAGTTTGCTCATCCATATAATCAACCTTCTTAAAACTCGTTTTACCAATAGTACGCAAAATAGCAAAAGGTGTATTTAAAACGATATCGGCGTGTTCCGGTTTAGATACATTTCTATTTGCGTCAATGATGTTTAAAGGACGAGTTGTTTTCTTTAAATCACCACGTACACCAGCTACAAATCCCACTCCAACTACCACTGTTATTAAAGCAGTAGATAACCAATAAGGTTTTTTAGCTTCTACTTTTAACGGTGTAGTAAACTTAACTTTTTTGTACAGGTAAACCCAAGAAGCACAAAGTAAAACACATAGAACGAAAACGTGCCAATAGTTTACTAAGAAATTGAAAAATAATTGACCCTTATTAGATTCGTGTTCTAAACTGTCAAACACTGCAATAGTCGTTCTTGCATAGATAAATCTGTAGTAAATAAAGTCGATAAAATTGGTAGAATATGCGATTAAATTAGGGATAATATAAGCATAGAAAACTGCTTTTTGGTAACCTTTTTTAGTGTTGATAAACAACGGTAAAATAGACAATATGATGAATAAACTATTAACATAAAAAATAGCCATTCTGTCAAAAGTTAAACCGTGGTAAGCTAAGGTTAAAAATTGACCAATAGAATCTACATTTAATAAATCTGTATTGTAAACATAGAATAAAGTTCGCGCAATGAAATAGAAGAAAAAAGCCAACAACAATCGGTAGCCCATCACTAACATTTCATTTAATCTGAATCGATTAGATAACATATAACAAGTGTATTTTGAAATATTTTAGTAAAACCACAAATTTAATTAAATCTTTAGATTATTATCTTTTTTAACTCATTATAGTTTATATAGTTTTTTTTTTATACTTTGCGTAAGCTAATTAATGTAAACATGGTAAATCCTACAAGACTTTTTGATATTCCTTACCTACAAAACGCACAATTTCCTTTAGAGGATGCGTTAGTTACGAAAGTAAATGGAAAATGGGAGAAGACTTCTTCTCAGGAATATATAAATAAAGCGAACGCTCTTTCAAGAGCCTTATTGCGCTTAGGAATAAAAGAAAATGAAAAAATAGCTGTTATCTCTGGTGCTAACCAGACTAAATGGCATTTGCTTGACATTGGTTTATTGCAAATCGGAGCACAGAACGTGCCAATCTACCCTACTATTGCTGCTGAAGATTATCAGTATATCATCAGCCATTCTGAAGCTACATATTGTGTGGTTTCTGATCAAGAGATCTATGATAAATTAATGTCTGTTAAAGCAGAATTACCGCTTTTAAAGGAAGTGTATTCTTTTGATCAAATAGAAGGTTGTCAGAATTTTGATGTATTATTTGAACTTGGTGCTGATGAGAGTAATCAAGCTGATGTAGACCGTATTAAAGATACGATTACAGGAGATCATTTGGCTACGCTTATTTATACTTCAGGAACAACAGGAAGACCTAAGGGAGTAATGTTGTCTCACACGAACTTGCTTGCAAACGTTACTGGAAGTTGGGATAGGGTTCCTTTTACAAGAGATGAGAAATACAGAGGACTAAGCTTCTTACCTATTTGTCACGTTTTTGAACGTATGATTACTTATCTATACCAATACAGTGGTGTTTCTATTTATTTTGCGGAGTCAATAGAAAAGATGGGGGAAAATATGAAGGAAGTAAAACCTAATGTAATGACTGTTGTACCTCGTTTACTTGAAAAAGTGTACGATAAAATCTTTACAACAGGTTCTGCATTAACTGGGTTTAAAAAGAGAGCTTTTTTCTGGGCATTAGAACTTGGTTTTAGATACAAACCATATAATAGAGGTTTATTTTATAACATACAGTTAGGAGTAGCAAGAAAGCTTGTTTTCAAAAAATGGCAAGAAGCACTGGGTGGTGAAATGAAGATTATTGTTTGTGGTAGTGCCGCATTACAACCTCGTTTATCTAAAGTGTTTAACGCCGCTGGACTTCCTGTTATGGAAGGATATGGATTGACCGAAACATCTCCTGTTATTGCTGTAAACGACAAGAGAAATGGTGGTTTACGCTCGGGTACTGTTGGACGTCCAATTGGTAACGTAGAAGTTAAGATCGCTGAAGATGGTGAAATCTTGTGTAAAGGTCCAAACGTAATGTTGGGATATTACAAGGATGAGGAAAAAACGAATTCGGTTATTAAGAATGGTTACTTCCATACAGAAGATATCGGACGTATAGACGAAGATGGTTTCTTACATATTACAGATCGTAAAAAAGAGATGTTTAAGACTTCTGGAGGGAAATATGTAGCTCCACAGATGATTGAGAACAGAATGAAGCAATCTCGTTTTATTGAGCAGATTATGGTTATTGGTGAAGGTGAGAAAATGCCTGCAGCTTTTATTCAACCAAATTTTGAATTCGTAAGAGAATGGGCAAGAAGAAAACGATATGATATTGGTACGACTAATGAAGAGTTAGTTAAAAACCAAAAAGTTATTGATCGTATTATGGAAGAGGTTACTTACATCAATAAGAAGTTCGGTAAGTGGGAACAAGTGAAGAAATTTGAGCTTACACCAGAAGTGTGGAGTATTGATAGTGAGCACTTAACTCCTACTCTTAAACTACGTCGTCGTATTATTTTAGAAATGTATAAAGACTTATACGAGAAGATTTATAGAGGATAAAAGTTAAAATTTTATTAATAAAAAGAAAAAAAGAAGAAATAGTATGCGTGCATACTATTTTTTTTTATATTTGATTTAATCAATAAGGTATGAAAAACAAAACTATAGATTACGTTTTGAGAGCAACGTGGCAAGCTGTGTCGAGAATGTACAATGAAGAGGCTGCTAAATATGATGCCAGTATGGCGCTTGCTTTTGCTTTATTAAGTATTGATAGAGAGGGTACTCCTTCTACCCTATTAGGTCCTAATATGGGAATGGAAGCTACGAGCTTAACGCGTACGCTTAAAAAGATGGAAGAAAAGGGTTTGATTACTAAAGAGAAAAATCCTAATGACGGACGTGGGGTCATTATTAAACTTACTCCACTCGGTCTTGAAAAAAGAGAACTATCAAGAGCCAAGGTTAAACGATTTAATGAAAAGATTAAATCACAGATCTCTGAAGAGAAGATTCGAAATTTTATTGAAGTTACAGATGTTATCAATCAACTGATTAACGACAAGAACATTTTTGAAGAAAAATAATCTTATCTTAAGGCTTGAAAATTAGACTATAAACCAAAGAATTATTTAAAGTATGAAACGTATTATTAAAAAAGTAGCGGTAGTGGGTTCTGGTGTTATGGGATCAGCTATTGCTTGTCACTTTGCTAATATTGGCTTAGAAGTGTTGCTTCTTGACATCTTGCCTCGTGAGTTAACTCCAGATGAGGAAAAGAAAGGCCTTACTTTAGAAAGTAAAGTTGTAAGAAATAGAATTGCTAATACGCACTTGGCAAATGCGTTGAAATCTAAACCGTCTCCTATTTACTTGCAGAAATTTGCTGAACGCATTTCTACTGGAAATATTGAAGATGATTTAGTAAAAATAAAAGATTGCGACTGGGTTATTGAAGTTGTAATTGAAAGATTAGACATTAAAAAGTCTGTTTTTGAGCAGATTGAAAAATATAGAAAACCAGGTTCATTAATTACTTCGAATACTTCTGGTATTCCTATGAACTTAATGGTTGAAGGTCGTTCTGAAGATTTCCAAAAACACTTCTGTGGAACACACTTCTTTAATCCTCCAAGATATTTACAATTGTTTGAAATTATTCCAGGACCACAAACGTCTCCTGAGGTTATTTCATTCTTCCAACGTTATTCAAGCTTATACTTAGGAAAAACTCCTGTATTGTGTAAAGATACTCCTGGGTTTATCGGTAACCGTGTAGGAGTTTACTCAATGGCTATGGTAATGCAATTGGCTCAAGAACTTGGATTAACTATTGAAGAAGCGGATACGTTAACAGGATCTATTTTAGGAAGACCAAAAACGGGTACGTTTAAATTAGGAGATTTAGTAGGGTTAGATACTGCTATTAATGTTACTACTGGTTTAAAACAAAATTGTCCTAACGATGCAATGATTCAAGAGATTAAAGACAGTAAGCCTTTAAACTTCTTATTAGAAAATAAATTCTTAGGAGATAAATCGCGTAAAGGATTCTATTACAAAGAGGTAGATAAAGAAGGGAAAACAAATCGTTTTGCTCTTGACCTTGAAAAATTAGAGTACAGACCTTTAGAGCGTGCTAAAATTACAGCAGTTGAAACGGCTAAGCAAGCAGGTGGTACAAAAGCTAAATTAGCTGTATTACTTGCGGATCAAGGAAAAGCAGGAGATTTAATTCGCAAGCACTTTGCTTCTCTTTTTGCTTATGTTTCACAACGCGTACCTGAAATTACAGATACCTTCTACCCTATTGATGATGCAATGCGTACTGGTTATGCGTGGAAATATGGTCCGTTCCAAACTTGGGATCTTGTAGGTCTTGAGAAAGGTATTGCAATTGTTGAAAAAGAAGGATATCAAGTTGCTGATTGGGTAAAAGAATTAGCAGCTACAGGAGCTAAAAGCTTCTATAAAGTTGAAAATGGTAAGAAGTTATTCTACAACCAAAATACAAAAGCATTTGAAGCAATTCCTGGTCAAGATGCATTCATTATTCTTGATAATATTAGAGCAACTAATAAAGTTTGGGGCAATAGTGAGGCTTCGTTAATTGACCTTGGAGATGGAATTGTGAACTTAGAGTTCCACTCTAAAATGAATACGATTGGTGGTGGTGTTTTAGCAGGATTAAACAAAGCTGTTGAAATTGCTGAAAAAGACTTCCAAGGATTAGTAGTTGGAAACCAAGGATCTAATTTCTCAGTTGGAGCTAACTTAATGATGATTTTTATGATGGCTGCGGAGCAAGATTACGATGAGTTAAACATCGCAATTAAAATGTTCCAAGATACTATGATGAAAATGCGTTACTCTGGTATTCCTGTTGTAGCGGCTCCACACGGAATGACTTTTGGTGGTGGATGTGAGTTGAGCTTACACGCTGATAAAGTTGTAGCGGCAGCTGAAACCTATATTGGATTAGTAGAGTTTGGAGTTGGTCTAATCCCAGGTGGTGGTGGTTCTAAAGAAATGACTGTTAGAGCAGCAGATCTTTACCGCAAAAACGACGTGGAGTTAAATACACTTCAAGAGCACTTCTTGACTATCGGAATGGCTAAAGTGGCTACTTCTGCACAAGAAGCGTATGACTTGAACATTTTACAAAGAGGAAAAGATATTGTAGTTGTAAATAAAGATTTACAATTAGCTCAAGCTAAACGCGAGGCTTTAGTGATGGCAGAAGCTGGTTATACACAACCTGTGAAACGTAAAGACATTAAAGTACTTGGACGTCAAGCATTGGGTATGTTCTTAGTAGGAACGGATAGTATGATGGCTGGTAAATACATTTCAGAACACGACCGTAAGATTGCTAATAAGTTAGCTTACGTAATGGCTGGAGGTGATTTATCTGAAGCTACATTGGTAACAGAACAATATTTACTTGACTTAGAAAGAGAGGCTTTCTTATCTCTATGTGGGGAACGTAAAACATTGGAAAGAATCCAATTTATGTTGAAAAATGGTAAACCATTGAGAAACTAATCTTTAATCTAATTTAAACTACTGAGAAAATGAAAACTGCATATATAGTACAAGGATATAGAACGGCTGTAGGTAAAGCACCAAGAGGTGTGTTCAGATTTAAAAGACCTGATGAACTTGCGGCTGAAACAATAGAGCACTTAATGAAATCATTACCTGAATTCGACAAAAGTCGCATTGACGATGTTATGGTAGGTAATGCTATGCCTGAGGCAGAACAAGGATTAAACATTGCTCGTTTAATCTCTTTAATGGGATTAAAAGTTGAGGATGTACCTGGTGTAACAGTAAACCGTTATTGTGCTTCAGGAATTGAAACAATTGGTATGGCTGTAGCTAAGATTCAAGCTGGAATGGCAGATTGTATCATTGCTGGAGGTGCTGAAAGTATGAGTTACATTCCTATGGGTGGGTACAAGCCTACTCCTGATTATGGTGTAGCTAAAGAAGGACACGAAGATTACTATTGGGGAATGGGACTTACTGCAGAAGCAGTAGCTAAACAATTCAATGTATCTCGTGCTGATCAAGATGAGTTTGCTTTTAACTCACATATGAAAGCTTTAAAAGCACAAGCAGATGGTAAGTTTGACAATCAAATTGTACCAATTACAGTGAATGAAGTATTTGTTAACGAAAAAGGAAAACGCGATACTAAATCATATACTGTTACTAAAGATGAAGGACCAAGAGCAGGTACGTCAGTTGAGGCATTAGCTAAATTACGTCCTGTATTTGCTGCTGATGGATCTGTAACAGCAGGTAACTCTTCGCAAACAAGTGATGGTGCTGCTTTTGTTATGATTATGTCTGAAGAAATGGTAAAAGAGTTAAACATTGAGCCAATTGCAAGAATGGTAAATTATGCAGCGGCTGGTGTAGAACCAAGAATTATGGGAATGGGTCCTGTTAAAGCTATTCCGAAAGTATTAAAACAAGCAGGATTACAAGTTAAGGATATTGATTTATTTGAATTAAATGAGGCTTTCGCTTCTCAATCATTAGCAGTAATTCGCGAATTAGATTTGAATCCAGAAATTATCAATGTAAACGGAGGTGCAATTGCACTTGGTCACCCACTTGGATGTACAGGAGCAAAACTATCTGTTCAATTATTTGATGAAATGAAACGCCGTGGTTCTAAATACGGTATGGTAACTATGTGTGTAGGTACTGGACAAGGAGCTGCAGGAATCTATGAATTGCTATAAAGACTATTAACCAATAACGAAATAAAACTATGAGTACAGATATCACAAGAGGAGGTCAATTCCTTGTAAAAGAAACTAAATACGAGAATGTTTTTACACCAGAAGATTTTTCTGAAGAGCAAGTAATGATGCGTGAGTCAGTAAAGGAATTTATTGACAAAGAAATATGGCCAAACAAAGAGCGTTTTGAGAAAAAAGATTACGCTTTTACAGAATCAAGTATGCGTAAAGCAGGAGAACTTGGTCTTTTAGGAGTAGCTGTTCCAGAAGCTTACGGAGGATTAGGAATGGGATTCATTTCAACAATGTTAGTTTGTGATTACATTTCTGGAGCTACAGGGTCTTTCTCTACTGCTTTTGGTGCACATACTGGTATTGGAACAATGCCTATTACACTTTATGGTAACGAAGAACAAAAGAATAAATACGTTCCTAAGTTAGCTTCAGGAGAATGGTTTGGTGCATACTGTTTAACAGAGCCAGATGCAGGATCAGATGCAAACTCAGGAAAAACAAAAGCTGTTTTGTCTGAAGATGGTAAGTACTACTCTATCACAGGACAAAAAATGTGGATTTCTAATGCTGGATTCTGTAATTTATTCATCGTATTTGCACGCATTGAAGATGATAAAAACATTACAGGTTTTATCGTTGAAAACGATCCAAGTAACGGGATTACTTTGGGAGAAGAAGAACACAAATTAGGAATTAGAGCTTCTTCTACTCGTCAAGTATTCTTCAGCGAAACGAAAGTTCCTGTTGAAAATATGTTGTCTGAAAGAGGAAATGGTTTCAAAATTGCTATGAATGCTTTAAACGTTGGTCGTATTAAACTTGCAGCAGCTTGTTTAGACTCACAACGTCGTTTAATTACGCAATCAGTTCAATATGCTAATGAGCGTATTCAGTTTAAAACACCTATTTCATCTTTTGGTGCAATCCGTACTAAATTAGCTGAAATGGCAACAAATGCTTATGTAGGTGAAGCGGCTTCATATAGAGCAGCAGCAAGTATTGAAGAGCGTATTAATCAACGTATAGCAGAAGGTAATACACACCAAGATGCAGAATTAAAAGGAGTTGAAGAGTTCGCTATTGAGTGTTCTATTCTTAAGGTAGCTGTTTCAGAAGACGTACAATCTTGTGCTGATGAAGGAATCCAAATCTTTGGAGGTATGGGGTTCTCAGAAGATACACCAATGGAAAGCGCTTGGAGAGATGCTCGTATTGCTCGTATTTATGAAGGTACGAACGAGATCAACCGTATGTTAGCAGTTGGTATGTTAATCAAGAAAGCAATGAAAGGACACGTTGATTTATTAGGACCTGCAATGCAAGTAGCTGATGAGTTAATGAGTATTCCAAGTTTCGATACACCTGATTATTCTGAATTATTTGCAGAAGAAAAAGAGCTTATCGAGAAATTGAAAAAAGCATTCTTAATGGTTGCTGGTAGTGCAGTTCAGAAATACGGACCAGATTTAGATAAGCACCAAGCTTTACTAATGGCTGCATCTGATATGATGATCGAAATCTATATGGCAGAAAGTGCTATTCTTAGAACAGAGAAGCTTGCTAAAGTAAAAGGGCAAGAAAATATTAAAGAAGAAATTGCAATGGCTCAGTTATACTTATACCACGCTGTTGATATTATTGCTGAGAAAGGAAAAGAAGGAATTGCTTCTTTTGCTGAAGGTGATGAACAACGTGTTATGTTAATGGGACTACGCAGATTTACAAAATATGTGAATCTACCAAATGTGAATGCATTGAGAGAAACAATCGCAAGCAAATTGGTAGACGCAAACGAATATGTTTTCTAATAAGGAAACAAACAGTTTGGTTTAGTTTGTTTGAAAAAACCGCTTCTATTCTTCGGAAAAGGGCGGTTTTTCTTTTTTATAGGTATTTAAATAATCAATTTTGACTTATAATTGATCTCTTTTTATGTGTTAAATACTTAATATTAAAGCGATTAGTTATTTTTAAATAAAATAAATCACGTTTTGTTTTCTTATAATAGGTTAAAAAGATTATTTTTGTGCTATAATTTTTTATACTTAAAAGATATTTACTGTGGAAAACGCAAATGCTTTAAAATTGATTAAAAAGATCCAATCGGATTTAATTGCTGATGGACTTGTTGTAGAAAATATTGTTCCGGATTTACAAAAACTAAGAGAATTCGCTTTATTAGAAGAGAAACCGGTTTTAGTAAAATCTATTCGTTTAACTTACGAGCATATTCAAAATAACAATGCTTTTTTGATTGCTATTCCATCAGATGAGGCTATAGAGGAAACTGAAGGAGTTGTTGCAGAAGTTGCAGCTGCTAAAAATGATTTAGAAAGTTTACAATACCTTTTATCTCTATATAAAGATATTAACAACAAACATAACATCGAAGATTTGAGAGATTACAACACAAGATTGCAAGCTTTCTAATTAAAAATGTTAATCATAACAAAAAAAGCCTATCAGATTACCTGATAGGCTTTTTTTGTTCTAATATAAAATCTATATTAGCCACTCAAAACTCGTAAATTAATTAAAAATGCTTAAATCATTTAAAATTATTGCTCTACTTGAGGGTATTTCTCTTTTAGTATTACTATTTATAGCAATGCCTTTAAAATATTTTATGGATATGCCTGCAATGGTAAGTAAAGTTGGAATGGCACATGGTGTTTTATTTATACTTTATATTGTAATGGCAACTGTTCTTAAAAGTGATGAGAAATGGAGCTGGAAGAAATACGGTCTGATTTGTGTAGCTTCAGTTATTCCATTTGGTACTTTTATCATGGAAAACAAGTTATTAAACTCTAAAGCATAAAAAAATAAGCCTATACAGGCTTATTTTTTTTTCTTATATCTATTGCATCAGCAATGATTTCAGCATGATCGAAAGCTAATTCAGGTAAGTTATCTATACTAAACCATTTAAGCTCTTTAGCATCATCTGCTGCCTTTCCAATCACCTCTTCCCCTACTTCACCATAATAAGCTACACTAATAGTATGAGATCTTGGATCTCTAAAAGGTGTACCATAAGCTTTTGTTTGAGTAAGTTCTTGACAAGGTATTGATGTTTCTTCAAGTAATTCCCTACTGGCAGCTATCATTAGATCCTCATTTTCATCAACAAATCCACCAGGTAAAGCCCAATAATCACGAAATGGCTCGTTTTTGCGTTTTATTAAAAGTATTTCTAAATCCTTTATCTTTTCTTTAAATAAGATCACATCTACAGTGACAAAAATCTTAGAGGTATATTTCATCTTAGTCCTTTTTAATTTTACGTATTTATAGTAAAAACGTTGTATTTTGAAATAAAAGTATGAATTTTTCTGATATTTCAAAAGTTTAGATTATATTTGCTCCTTAAGCGATTAGTAAAGACTTGGTTACTTAAAATCAAGTTTAGTGGAAATTAAAAATACAACTATGAAAAAATTAACATTACCGTTATTGGCTTCTGTATTAGCTTTTGGTGTAGCTAATGCTCAAGACAAACCTTACAACAAATGGTCTATTGACTTAAATGGTGGTTTTGCTAAACCTGCAAGAACTTTAACTTCAGGTTATACAGGTGAAACTTTCGAAAACATGCACTTAGATGGTGGTGTACGTTACAGTTTAAATAACAAATTCGGAGTTAAAGCTTCTTTTGGATATGACAAATTAGATAGCTGGACAAACGATGCAGATTTAAACACTAACTACTACAGAACAAGTGTTGAAGGAGTTGTAAACTTAGGTAGAGTTCTTAACTTCGAAAACTGGACTAAAGTATTAAACGTTCAAGCTCACGCAGGGGGAGGTTTCTCTTGGATGAATGGAGACAGATTTACAGGTACAGATAACATGGGACACATTATGGCTGGTTTAACTGGACAAGTTAAATTACACAGACGTGTTGCTTTAAACGCTGATTTTACATTCGTACAAAACGTTCAACAAAACCAAAACTTTGACGGATTAAGTAAAACAAACCGTTCAAACTTCCAAGGTACAATGATGAACGCAACAGTTGGTATCTCTGTTTATTTAGGTAAACATGCTCAACACGCTGACTGGTATGCTGAAGCAGCTCAAGAGAACAACTTATTATCTGAGTTAGACGGAAGATTATCTAAAGTAGAAGGAATGCTTGTTGACTCTGACGGAGACGGTGTTGCTGATTACTTAGATTTAGAACCAAACACTCCAGCAGGAGCATTAGTTGATTCAAGAGGTAGAAATATCGACAAAAACAACAATGGTATTGCTGATAACATTGAAGCATTTATCGCTGAGAAATATGGTAACGCTGAGAAACCAGTTAGCTCTGATGACGCTGCAATGATTAAAGAACTTATCAATAAAGGATACGTTGCTGTATACTTTGACTTTGATAAATCTCAACCAACTTCAGTTGATGGAATTAACTTCATCGTTAACTACATGAAAAATAACCCATCTGCTTCTGTAGAAGTTTTAGGATATGCTGATGCTGTAGGAAACAAATCTTACAACAATACATTATCTGCAAAACGTGCTAACGCAGTTAAAGATATCTTAGTTAAAGCTGGTGTTGCTGCTTCTAAAGTATCTGCTACAGGTAACGGAATTGACGACGCAGTTTCTAAAGATTCAGCTGCAGCTCGTAAGATTGCAAGAAAAGTTATTTTCAAAATTAACTAATTAGATTATAACTAATATTATACTAAAGCGCAAGATTATTCTTGCGCTTTTTTCATTTAAATAAGTAACTTTGTATAAGTTATTATTTAGTATGGTATTCAAAATAAATTCAGAATATTCTCCTACTGGAGATCAACCTGAAGCAATTAAAAAATTAAGTCAAGGGGTTAAAGCTAATGAACAGTTTCAAACTCTTGTAGGTGTAACAGGTTCAGGTAAAACTTTTACTGTTGCTAATGTGATTCAAGAGGTGCAACGTCCTACTCTTGTCTTAGCACATAACAAAACTTTAGCTGCTCAGCTATATACAGAATTTAAAAACTTCTTCCCAAATAATGCTGTTGAGTATTTTGTGTCTTACTATGACTATTATCAACCAGAAGCATTTATTCCTGTAACCGGACAATATATTGAAAAAGATTTATCAATAAATGAAGAATTAGAAAAGATGCGTCTTAGTACCACTTCTGCCCTATTGTCTGGCAGAAGAGATATTCTTGTTGTTGCATCTGTATCTTGTCTTTATGGTATTGGTAATCCGATTGAATTTCAAAAAAATGTTATTACTATTGAATTAGATCAAGAGATTTCTCGTACTCAGTTACTTCATAAACTTGTACAAAGTTTATACTCACGTACAGAAGCAGACTTTAGCCCGGGGAATTTTAGAATCAAAGGAGATATTATTGAGATATTTCCAAGCTACGCTGATAATCCATTCCGTATCCATTTCTTCGGAGATGAAATTGAAGACATTGAAGTTTTTAATGCAACTGACTCACAAGTCATAGAGAAGTTTACTAAACTTACAATCTACCCTGCTAATATGTTTGTTACATCTCCTGATGTTTTGCAAAATGCAATATGGGAAATACAACAAGACATGGTTAAACAAGTAGAATATTTCAAAGAAATAGGAAAACATTTAGAGGCTAAAAGATTAGAGGAAAGAACTAACTTTGATTTAGAAATGATTAGGGAACTTGGTTATTGTTCTGGAATTGAAAATTATTCTCGCTACTTAGATGGTAGAGATCCTGGAACAAGACCTTTCTGTTTGTTAGATTATTTCCCTGATGATTATTTAATGGTTGTTGATGAAAGTCACGTTACCATTTCACAAGTACATGCAATGTATGGTGGTGATAGATCAAGAAAAGAGAACCTTGTTGAGTATGGATTTAGATTACCTGCTGCTTTAGATAATAGACCTTTGAAATTTGAAGAGTTTGAGTCTATGCAAAATCAGGTTATTTATGTTTCTGCGACTCCAGCTGATTATGAATTACAAAAGTCCGAAGGTGTAGTAGTTGAACAATTAATTAGACCTACTGGTTTATTAGACCCTATAATAGAGTTAAGACCTTCTGAAAATCAAATAGATGATCTTATTGAAGAGATTCAGCAAAGAGTAGAAGTTGATGAGAGAACTTTGGTCACAACTCTAACTAAAAGAATGGCTGAAGAACTTGCTAAATATTTTACAAGAGTTGGTATTAGATGTAGGTATATACACTCTGATATTGATACACTTGAAAGAGTTGAAATCATGCAAGATTTAAGAAAGGGATTATTTGATGTATTAATTGGAGTCAATCTTTTGAGAGAGGGACTTGATTTACCTGAAGTATCTTTAGTTGCTATATTAGATGCTGATAAAGAAGGCTTCTTAAGAAGTCATAGGTCTTTGACTCAGACTGTTGGACGTGCTGCTCGTAATGTTAATGGTAAAGCTATTATGTATGCTGATAAAATAACGGCAAGTATGCAAAAGACTATTGATGAGACTGCTTATCGCAGGGAAAAGCAAATGATTTATAACAAAAATCATAACAAAGTACCTACTGCTCTTAATAAAAAAATAACAAGTGAGTTGGTTAAAAACTCTTATGATGAGATTCAACAAGAATCTATTTTAAAAGCTGCTGAAGAATCTATAAAATATAAATCAAAAGCTGATATTGAAAAAATGATACGTGATAAGAGGAAAGCAATGGAAAAAGCCGCTAAAGATTTAGATTTTATTAATGCAGCTAAACTTAGAGATGAAATAAAAGCTTTAAAAGATAAACTTTAGACTTTTTAATTTACCTTTGCCAAAATAAGAATTAAGATGACGAATAACGATATTTTTAAAAAATTACGTGTTGCATTGCAACTTAGAGATGATCAAATTGTTGAAATACTTGAATTAGTTGACTTTCGTATGTCAAAGGGTGAAATAGGTAATTTCTTTAGAAATGAGGATCATCCTAAATACGTTGAATGTGGAGATCAGGTTTTAAGAAATTTTTTAAATGCTTTAGTTATTTATTTACGAGGAACTAAAGAAGAACCAAAAAATCCTATGGAGGTTTTAGGAACGCATAAAAAAGATTTTAAGAAAGAAAGTTCTGATAAAGTAAAAACTTCTGCTCCTAAACAAAAAACAGAAAATAAAACTTATTCTAAGAAAATGAATGATTCTTCAAAAGCCAAGAGCTTTAATAAAAAGAAGAATGATTCTCCTTTTGCAGGAATAAAGTTTAATAATGGTAAAAAGAACAAATAGTTTTATAATAATAGAAGGGTATTCAGTATTTGAGTACCCTTTTATATTTTAAACAAGTTTAGTTTATTTATAATATGTACAACCTTCTGAGAATTGAATATTTAATTATTATATGTACTGATGGTCAAATATTGAAATTATAAGCAAGTACTATAATTGATAAATCAAATAATAGAATAAGTGTTAACTCAGGATTTAATAACTAAAAAAGCCAGATATATAAAATATCTGGCTTTTTTTGTATATATATGTTAATCTTTAGATTAAGATAATGCAGCTTTAACTTGATCAGCAGCTTCTTGGAAAGCAACTGCAGATAAGATTGGCATACCTGATTCATCGATTAATTCTTTTGCTAATTCAGCATTTGTTCCTTGTAAACGAACGATAATTGGAACATTGATATCATCTCCCATGTTTTTGTATGCATCAACAACACCTTGAGCAACACGGTCACAACGAACGATTCCTCCGAAGATATTAATTAAAATAGCTTTTACGTTTGGATCTTTTAAGATAATACGGAAAGCTGTTTCAACACGTTTAGCATCAGCAGTACCTCCTACGTCTAAGAAGTTAGCAGGTTCAAAACCAGCATACTTAATTAAGTCCATAGTCGCCATAGCTAATCCAGCACCGTTAACCATACATCCAACTGTACCATCTAAATCAACATAGTTTAATCCAGCAGCATTTGCTTCAACTTCGATTGGTCTCTCTTCAGAAAAATCTCTGTATTCAGCATATGTTTTTTGTCTGTATAATGCGTTGTCATCTAAAGTAACTTTAGCATCTACAGCTAAAATTTTATCATCAGATGTTTTTAATACTGGGTTAATTTCGAACATTGAAGAATCACTTCCAATGTATGCTCTGTATAAAGCATCTACGAATTTAACCATTTCTTTGAATGCATTTCCTGATAATCCTAAGTTGAAAGCGATTCTTCTTGCTTGGAATCCTTGTAATCCTACAGCAGGGTCAATTTCTTCTTTGAAAATTAAGTGTGGAGTTTTTTCAGCAACGTCTTCAATATCCATTCCACCTTCAGTAGAATACATAATCATATTACGTCCTTTAGCTCTATCTAATAATACAGACATGTAAAATTCAGATGTTTCGCTTTCTCCTGGATAGTATACATCTTCTGCAACTAACACACGGTTAACTCTTTTACCAGCAGGTGGTGTTTGTGGAGTAATTAAATCCATCCCGATAATTTTACCAGCGATTTCTTTAACTTCTTCTAAGTTTTTAGCCAACTTAACTCCTCCTCCTTTACCTCTTCCTCCAGCATGGATTTGAGCTTTGATTACATACCAACTTGTACCAGTTTCGTCTGTAAGTTGTTTTGCTTTTTCAACTGCCTCTTCTGCGTTGTTAGCTACTAATCCACGTTGTACTCTTACACCGTAGCTAGCTAATATTTCTTTACCTTGAAATTCATGTAAATTCATAGTGTGATACGTTTAGCTTTTAATATAAACAGTTACAAAAATAATAATTCAGTTTGAATTCCCCTAATTTTATTCAGGTTATATGATATATAACTGCGATTTAACTTTATTAATTGAACAAATTTATTACTTATCAGTATATTATCTTAAAATATATCTATTGATCCTTTTCCTTCTCTAATAATTTCTGGCTCAGAACCAGATAAATCAATTACTGTTGAAGCTTCATTATTACCATAACCTCCATCAATAACTAAATCAACTGTATTTTGCCATTTTTCATAGATAAGTTCAGGATCTGTTGTGTATTCTAATATCGCATCCTCATCGTAAATAGATGTTGAAACGATAGGATTCCCTAATTTCTTTACAATTTCACGTGCTATATTATTATCAGGTACACGAATACCAACTGTTTTTTTCTTTTTAAAATCTTTTGGCAAGTCATTATTACCAGGTAAAATAAAGGTATATGGACCTGGTAAAGCTTTTTTAAGAATCTTAAATGTTGCTGTATCAATTTGTTTAACATAATCAGATATATTACTCAAATCATAACATATAAAAGAGAAATTAGCTTTCTCAAGTTTTATACCCTTGATTTTAGCAATTTTCTCTAATGCTTTAGAATTTGTAATATCACAGCCTAACCCATAAACTGTATCAGTAGGGTAAATAACTAAACCTCCTTCTCTCAAGATCTTGACAACTCTGTCAATCTCTTTTTCATTCGGATTTTCTGGATATATTTTAATTAACTGTGACATTTCTTTATCTTCTTAAATACTTTTACAAATTACGACAAAACCTGTAGTTTGGCAAACCTTAGCAACAATTTTTTAATACCTCCTACATCAAATTTTATTTCAGCTTTCTTATCAGCCCCTACTCCTTCTAAATTCAAGATTATTCCTTTCCCAAATCTTTCATGCATTACGGTTTGACCAACAATTAATCCCTGATTATCTGCTGAAACACCAGTACTTTTTGAACTTGAATTTACTGGCTTTAGCTTGCGAATATTTCTATCTTGCTTAGGCTCTTCATTATTAGTAATATAAGCTGGAGGAGTTCCATTCTCTGGCTTCTTTAACCTCAATTTACTTTTATCTACGTCGCCAAATATATCAGCATTGATAGTTGGCTTATAGCGATAGTTTGTTTCAACAGGAGTCAAATACTCTAAGTATTGATCATCTATCTCTTCAATAAATCTTGAAGGGTCACAATCTACTAATTTTCCCCAACGATATCTCGATTGGGCATAAGTCAAATAAGCCTGATGTTCTGCACGTGTCAACGCTACATAGAACAAACGTCTTTCTTCTTCCAACTCACTACGCGTATTCATACTCATAGCACTTGGAAACAAATCTTCTTCCATTCCAACACAAAATACGGTTGGAAACTCAAGTCCTTTTGCCAAGTGAATAGTCATCAACGCCACACGGTCATCTTCTCCCGTATCCTTGTCTAAATCAGTAGCTAAAGCTACATCTTCAAGAAATTCACTTAATGATCCTCTGGCACCGTCTACTTCTTTCTGCCCTTCAATAAAATCCTTAATACCATTCAGTAATTCCTCAATGTTTTCCATGCGAGTAATACCTTCAGGTGTTGTATCTTTTCTAAGTTCTTGTACTAATCCTGTTTTTTTAGCTATATGCTCTGTTAACTGATACGCATCCATAGTTTCATCCAAAGCTTGGAATGCCTTAATCATTAAACCAAAGTCGCTTAACTTGTTACGAGTACCAGCAGTAATCTTCAAGTCTATTTTATCAATATGCTCAATAATCTCATAAATAGATCGTTTGTAATGATTAGCAGCAATAGTTAATTTATCCATTGTCGTATTTCCAATACCACGGGCTGGATAGTTTATTACACGTACCAAAGCTTCTTCATCCTTCGGATTAATAACTAATCTCAGGTAACTTAAAACATCTTTAATCTCCTTTCTTTGGTAGAACGACAATCCTCCGTAAATTCGATAGGGTATATCTTTTTTACGCAATGCATCCTCCATCGCACGAGATTGTGCATTGGTTCTATATAGAATAGCAAAATCACCGTTGTTTTTTTGATTAACCATTTTCTCTTCAAAAATAGTTGAAGCAACAAAACGACCTTCTTCCCCATCTGTTAATGAACGGTGTACTTTAATCTTAGGGCCAAAATCATTAGCAGTCCAAACTACTTTTTCAAGCTTCACTTTATTCTTGTCGATAACAGTATTTGCTGCCTCAACAATATTACGTGTAGAACGATAGTTTTGCTCCAAACGATAGGTTTGTACTCCCTCATAATCTTTTTGGAAGTTAAGAATGTTGTTGATGTTTGCTCCACGGAAAGCATAAATACTTTGCGCATCATCACCAACCACACATATATTCTGAAAACGATCAGACAATGCACGTACAATCAAATACTGTGAGTGATTCGTATCTTGGTACTCATCAACTAAAATATATCTAAAGCGATCTTGATACTTTGCCAACACATCAGGAAAACGTGTCAATAACTCATTTGTCTTTAACAACAAATCATCAAAGTCCATTGCTCCTGATTTGAAACATCTTTCTACATAATTATTGTAAATCTCTCCAATACGCGGACGTTTACTCATAGCATCAGCTTCTTGTAACTCCGGGTTCTCAAAATAGGACTTAACAGTAATCAAACTGTTTTTGTAAGATGAAATACGGCTAAGCACCTCTTTAGGTTTATAGATATCTCTATCTAATTGCATCTCTTTAATAATCTGACCGATTAAACGCTGACTATCCTGAGAATCATAAATAGAGAAGTTCCCTGGATACCCAAGTCGATCAGATTCAGCTCTTAAAATCTTCGCAAAAACAGAGTGGAATGTTCCCATCCATAAGTTCTTAGCCTCTGAATTACCCACTATCTGAGCAATTCTGTGTTTCATTTCACGAGCTGCTTTATTTGTAAATGTCAATGCTAAAATATTAAACGCATCAACACCTTGGTGCATCAAATAAGCAATACGTAAAGTTAAAACCCTTGTCTTACCCGAACCTGCTCCCGCTATCACTATCATTGGTCCATCTTTCTGAAGGACAGGTGCTCTTTGAGCCTCATTTAATTGATCAATATAATTTTGCATATCTATTTCCTCGAAAAAGTTCAAAATTACAATTCCTATCCCTTTATAACAAGTTATTGATGTTATAAAAAATTATGCCAGATAATATTATTCGCTATTTTTGTACCAAATCAAAAAAGCTATGAAAACAGATTTTATAATGGAGATTATAGGATATACGCTACCTGCTTTAACTACAGCAGCATTGTCTTACGTATATTTTAGTAAAATCTTAGAGCGACAGTCTAAAAAAGACTTTTATTTATTAGAACAATTAAAGAAAAAAGACGAAAATAAAGCCACAATTGACACTACAGCACTGAAGTTACAAGCTTGCGAAAGATTAGTCATCTTAATTGAACGCATTGATTTAAAGAAGTTAGTATTGCGCATTGAACCTGTTTCTGAGGACAAGAACACTTACCAATTTGCTTTAATTCAACATATTGAACAAGAGTTTGATTACAATATTTCTCAACAAATTTACGTTACTAATGAACTGTGGCAAATAGTACTTCAAACAAAAAACACAATTATTTCATCAGTACATCAAACTGCGCAACATCCTTCAGTGGCTAATGCTACTGCATTAAGAGAAGTTTTGCTTACTGAAAACATTCAATTACAGCGCAAAATAGAAATAGCACTTTCTGCCATTCGATTAGAAGCAGATAGTTTATTATAAATTAAAACATAAAAAACATAATGAAAAACAAATTTTTGGTTCTGGCATTAGCTATTACATTAACTGGTGGAGTAGCTTTACCAATGCAAGCTCAAAAGAAACAAACAACAACTACGTTACTTAACAGCTTGAGCCAAGACAAAGCAGCAAACGGACTTAAAGAAGCACTTACTAAAGGTATTACTGACCAAGTAAGTACATTAACTCAAAAAGATGGTTTCTTTAAAAATGAATTGGTTAAAATTTTATTACCTGAAGAGATTCAGAAAGTAGATAAAACGCTAAGAAAAATTGGAATGGGTGGTTTAGCTGACCAAGGTTTACTTTTATTAAACAGAGCTGCTGAATCTGCTGTGAAGGAATCTACACCTATCTTTTTAGATGCTGTTCAGAAGATCTCTTTTAACGATGCTAAAAATATTTTAATTGGAGGTGAATCAGCGGCAACTAATTATTTACAAGAAGGTACTAAAGCTGCTTTATATAAAAAGTTTTCCCCTGTTATTAATGAATCTTTAGCAACAGTTGGTGCAGATAAGGTATGGGAAACTATCTTTTCTACCTATAACAATTTACCATTAGTTGCTCCTGTAAATACTGATTTAACAGACTACGTGACTAATGAAACAATGAGTGGGGTTTTTAAAATGATTGCTGTTGAAGAGAATAAAATCCGTGCTAATTCTGGTCTTGCAAGAAATACTAAACTACTTCAAGATGTATTCTCAATTCAAGATAATTTAAAGAACGGTGCCCAAAAAAATACATCAAGCAATTCTAAAGACAAAAAATCAGAGAAAAAACAAGAAAAGAAGTCTTTGTTTAAAGGATTGAATATTTTTTAGACAAATAAATAAAAATAACATTTATATAACATTCGATTAACCGCTATTATCAAATTATTTTCTGAAATTTGTTATATCAAAAAATGATTGATTTCATAATAGTTAGGGTTAGTTAAAAAGCGAGTAATTTACATTACTCGCTTTTTCTTTATTCTATTCTTTCGTGTATCTGTTTAAAGTAATCAAAGGCTCTAAATAGATGAGTACCGTGCCAAGAAAACATCTCTCCATCTACAAAAACGGTTTTTCCGTGATGTGTAAAACGACCTATTTCAAAAGCGTGTTCTTCTTTAAAAGGGAACGGCTCTGATGATAAAAACACCAACTCTGGATCTCCTTGAATGCGTATCTTTCTCAATTCAATTTCAGGATATCTTTCATCTCTGTTAGCATAAACGTTTTCAAACTTACAAAGTGTCATCAATTCATTGATAAATGTATCTTTACCAGCTACCATAAATGGTTCTCTCCAAATAAAATAAGCAGCTGTGTAACTTGGTTTATCACTTACAAAAGACATAAAATCTTTCTGTGCAAAACGCAATTTATCAATCCATTTTCTTGACTCTGTACGCTTGTTAAACAACACACCAAAATCCTCTATCATCTTCAAATTATCCTCTAATGTGATAACATCAGTTACCCAAACAGGACAAATCTCTTTTAAGCTTTCTACTATTTCTAAAGTGTTTTCTTCTTTATTGCAAATAATAATATCCGGCTCTAATAATCTTATTTTCTCTTTGTGTACCTTTTTAGTTCCTCCAACGTTAGTCTTCGTTACTTTTAAGTGATATGGATGTACACAAAATTTAGTAATACCAACAATCTCATCTTCCAGTCCTAAATCAAACAATGTTTCTGTTTGTGAAGGAACTAAAGACACAATTCGTTTTGGTCTACTTGTAAAAGTATGTTCTTGACCTATTTGGTCTTTTAATACAATCATTGCTTATAGCTTATTTTTTATTATATCTTCCATTTCTTTTTGTAGAACAAGAGCTTCTTCTCGTGCTCTTTCAGCAAAATCAGCACCATTAGAAGCATAGATAATTCCTCGTGATGAATTGATTAATAAACCTACTTGGCTATTAAATCCAAACTCACATACATCTTTTAAACTACCTCCTTGTGCTCCAACTCCAGGAACAAGTAAGAAACTATTAGGAACTATCTTTCTAATTTCTTTAAAATACTCTGCTTTTGTAGCTCCTACAACATACATTAGGTTATCAGAGTTTTTATACGACTTAGAAGTTTCTAAAACTACTTGGTATAATTCCTTATCTCCTACCTTCTGAGTTTGATAATCAAACGCTCCTTTATTTGAAGTCAATGCTAACAAAATAGTATGCTTATTTTCAAATTCTAAGAAAGGTTCTACTGAATCTTTTCCCATATATGGAGCAACAGTTACACTATCAAAAGCCATATCTTCAAAGAATGCCTTTGCATACATAGTAGCTGTGTTTCCAATGTCTCCACGTTTAGCATCAGCAATTGTGTACACCTCAGGGTAATTTGCATTCAAATAATCAATCGTTTTCTTCAAAGAAGTCCATCCTTTTAGTCCGTATGCCTCATAGAAAGCAATATTTGGTTTGTAAGCCACAGTGATGTCGTGCGTAGCATCAATGATAGCTTTATTAAAACTAAAAATAGGGTCTTCCTCTTGTAGAAAAGCAGCTGGAATCTTTGCTAAATCAACGTCTAATCCGATACAAAGAAATGATTTTTTCTTAACTATTTGTTCTACTAATTGTTGTGTTGTCATGGTAGTATAAGTTTAAAAAAAACCACACAATACAGATAGCGTATGTGTGGTTATATAAGTTCATTAAAATAAATTAAAATACTTCGCTTTCTTTAAGCTTCTCAGTATTACTAACTAATTGTAATTCATCAATAATTTTCTGGATATTTCCGTTCATAACACCATCCAAATCATATAACGTTAAACCAATACGGTGATCCGTTACACGACCTTGTGGGTAGTTATAAGTTCTAATCTTAGCAGATCTATCTCCACTACTAACTTGAGAACTACGTTTTTGAGCATCTACAGCTTGTTTCTTAGCTAACTCCATTTCGTATAAACGAGAACGCAATACAGATAAAGCTTTATCTTTATTCTTATGTTGAGACTTCTCATCTTGACATTGAGCAACTAATCCTGTTGGAATGTGCGTCATACGTACAGCTGATTTAGTTGTATTTACTGACTGACCTCCAGGACCAGATGAACAGAATAAGTCAATACGAACATCATTCATATCAATTTGTACATCAAACTCTTCAGCTTCAGGTAATACCATTACAGTAGCAGCAGAAGTGTGAACACGTCCTTGTGTTTCAGTTTGTGGAACACGTTGTACACGGTGTACACCTGCTTCAAACTTCAACGTTCCGTATACGTCTTCTCCTGTTACTTCAAAGATAACCTCTTTATATCCACCAGCACTTCCTTCGTTTACATCTACAACAGAAGTTCTCCACCCTCTACCTTCACAGTATTTAGTGTACATTCTGTATAAATCTCCTGCAAAGATACTTGCTTCATCACCACCAGTACCAGCACGTACCTCTACCATTACGTTTTTAGCATCCTCAGGATCCTTTGGTATAAGTAAGAATTTGATCTCTTCTTCTAATTCTGGTAAACGATCTTTAGCTTCATCTAATTGCATTTTAGCCATTTCAACCATCTCAGCATCACTACCGTCAGCGATGATTTCATTAGCTTCTTCAAGATTAGCTGTAAGATTCATATACTCAACTCGTTTATCAACAAGTTGTTTTAAATCTTTATATTCTTTATTTAATTGTACGTAACGTTTTTGGTCAGCGATTACATCCGGCTGAATAATTAAGTCAGAAACTTCGTCAAAACGTTGCTTTATAATTTGTAGTCTATCTAACATATCCTAAAATAGATAATTTATTTGGAATGCAAAGTTAAAAAAAAAGAGGAATATTTAGTAATATTCCTCTTCAATTCGATATTTATTGCAAATTATTTTTTAATCTCTACTGCAATCTCTACATCACTCCACGTTTTACCAGCGTGTAAATCTTTACAAGCTTCGTGTAAACTATCAAATGCAGTTTGCGCTACGAAGTCTCCTAAAATATCAATTGATCCATTGATTTTCATTGCATTGTCTTCTACAACATAACTGAATTCTTTCTCTTTTGTTACTCCATTCATCGTTAAGTTTACAACAACTTTTCCATCTTTGAACTCTCCAAAGAAACCATTGATATTCCCAACCATTTTAGAAAAGAATTCAACTTTTAATTTCTCATCTCTACCTACATCATTTGTACTAACAGTTGATGTTGTAACAATAAATGCAGCTCCTTTTAAAGATTCTTCTAACGTTGTAGCTTCTTTAACATCAAGTAACTTCACATCTGAGAACGTACCTTTAACTCCTACTTTTTCAGGTGTTTTAAATGCAGTCCACTCAATTGAATGAGTTAATTCTGTTTTTACAGTTTCTACTTGTTCTGTTGTTTCTGTAGCTACATCCTTATTCTCTTCTTTTTTTTGCCCACAAGACATTACTAAAAGCCCCATCATTGTGATAGCTAAAAACGATTTTTTCATATTATAAGAGTTTTTAAATTTTGTTTTCGCCAAATTACAAATTCTAATCCGTTGGCAAATATAATATTGTCTTAAAATTCACAATCTATATAAATACCTATCCTATTTCTATCATATTTACAATTAACTATTCAAACAACACTATATATTCAAACAAAAAGAGCTGTATCCTTGTTAAGAATACAGCTCTTTGTTTTATATAATCTTAAAAAGATTATTGTTTTACTGGAATTTCTTTTAAAATTTGTAATACAAACTTCCAGAACTTCTGAACAGATGCAATGTTTGCTCTTTCTACTGGAGAGTGAGCTCCTCTAATTGTTGGTCCAAAAGAAATCATATCCATATCAGGATAATTCGTTCCTAAAATACCACACTCTAAACCAGCGTGACAAGCAACAACACTTGGTGTTTCTCCTACTTGTCTTTCATAGATATCTACTAAAATATCTTTAATTTCTGATTCAGCGTTTGGACTCCATCCTGGGTAAGAACCTGAAAATTCAACTTCACATCCCATTAATTCGAAGGCAGAACGCAATCCGTTAGCAACATCCATTTTAGATGATTCTACAGATGATCTTGTTAAACATTTTACAGTTAATTTACCATCAGCTACATCTACTTTAGCAATGTTGTTTGATGCTTCAACTAAGTCTTCAAAATCAGGACTTAATCTATAAACTCCGTTGTGAGCTGTTTGCATTGAACGTACAAAGAAGTATTGTGCCATTGGTGGCATAACTTTTTTAGGCATATCAGCTTCTTCTAATCTATCAAAAATAACTTCTAAATTAGGATCTACTGTATGTAATTCTGCTTTAATTTCATCAACGATTGTATTCATATCGTAAACGAAAGCTTCGTCATATACCTTAGCAATAATCACTTCAGCTACACTCTCACGAGGAATAGCATTACGTAAACTACCACCTTTGATTTTTGCAATTTGTAATCCGAAATTATCGAAAGCATCAAATAACAAACGGTTCATAATTTTGTTAGCATTACCTAATCCTTTATGAATATCCATTCCTGAGTGACCTCCGTGTAATCCTTTTACTGTAATTCTATAACCAACTGAAGCCTCTGGAGTATCTTCTTCATCGTATTCTGCAGATGCAGTTACATCAATACCACCAGCACATCCGATATCAATCTCGTCATCTTCTTCCGTATCTAAGTTTAAAAGAATCTCTCCTTCTAACATACCTCCTTGAAGACCTTTAGCACCAGTCATTCCTGTTTCTTCATCAATTGTAAATAAAGCTTCAATTGCTGGGTGAGGAATATCAGTACTCTCTAAAATAGCCATAATAGTAGCAACACCAATACCGTTATCAGCACCTAATGTTGTACCTTTTGCTCTTACCCATCCTTCTTCATCTACATACATTTCAATACCTTGTGTGTCGAAATCGAACTCAGTATCGTTATTTTTTTGGTGAACCATATCCAAGTGTGATTGCATCACAATTGTTTTTCTGTTCTCCATTCCTTCTGTTGCAGGTTTCTTAATGATGACATTTCCAACTTCATCTTTGATTGTTGCCAATCCCAAATCTTTTCCAAAATTCATCATGAACTCAATTACGCGTTCTTCTTTTTTTGAAGGACGTGGAACTGCGTTTAAATCAGCGAACTTATTCCATAATTGCTTAGGTTCTAAGCTTCTAACTTCTTGACTCATATATAAAATCTTTATTAAAATTCATATTACTTTTCAAATTTAGGATATTCTAAATAAATAATACTCTATTCTCTAATAAAATATCCTTAATCTTTATCTCATTTCTTAATTAGATTTTACTATTAAGCTAAAATGTAATTAAGATGATTGTCCTAATCATTTCAATTTTAATAATTAAAGTAATGTATTATGGTTAATAATAGTAAAATTGCTATCAAAAGATTTATCTTAAATTTATTACTAACTAAACATACCGAGTAAGCACTTCTTCCCTAACCTATTTTTCTCTTTTAGTCTTTGCATTTTATCAATACAACCGTTCATCAATGAATAGTTACCTCTTATCAAATAAAATATTCTGCTTGAAGTCGATTCGTGTTCTTTGTCAAAATTTTAAATAATATATCATGAAAAAACAAAGAATTCTATGTTCTGCGGCATTGTTTATGCTGCTACTTACTTCAGTAAGCTCATTTGCTCAATCTCCTTTTCACATTGGAGTTAAGGCGGGTGCTGATTACTCATCTTTAACAACAAACTTAAAGGGAATGAACACTAAAAATGCCTTGGGGTATTCTGTAGGTATTACTACACAGTATGACTTTCAAAAATTCTATTTACAAGCTGATGCTTTGTTTACACAGCATAAAACAACAATTGAACAGGATAATTTTAAAGATCAAAATATAAAACTAAATACCATTGATATACCAGTTGTATTAGGGTATAAATTGATAAACTTGTCCTTAGCTGAAATTCATATCTTTGGAGGTGCTAAATATTCTTATGCTTTGGATAAGAACTTAAATTTTCAAGGTAATCTTACTAACTTTAAAAGTAATATCAACCAATCTAATCTAAGTTTAAAAGGTGGTGTTGGTGTTTCAGTATGGAAGTTTAATGTGGATTTAGCCTATGAATATGGTCTAAAAAATATAGCTAAAGATTTCAAATCTAAACCTCATAATTTTAATTTGAGTGTAGGGTATTTCTTTTTATAAAATTATTAAACAACAAAGCATAGTTAATTTAGTTTTCTATGCTTTGTTACATTAAAAAACAAATTATGAAACTCAGTATAAAAAAGAAAAATCACGTCTTTATCTTCTTGTTTTGGATTATCTTATCTATCTCAGTATGGGCACAAGATATACGTCCTGGAGCTCCTTGGCCTTCTATACTACCAAATGTTATTCTCATCAGCGTTTTCATTATTGTATCACACTTTTTAAGCGATAATCTACTTCCAAAAGCACTGAAATCCAGAAATATGAAGCTTTTCGGTATTCAAAGTGTTTTATGTGTCTTGTTCTTATCTCTTATCTTGGCATTGGTATTTACATTCTTACCAAATGATTCTAATGAATTACTTTCTTTCAGAAAAGAATACATTAATAATCCTTTTCGCTTTTTTTTAGTACAATATTATAGTGCAATTCCTTCTTCAATTGCTATTTTAACTACCACTTGTGGTATTCGTTTTTACCAGGAGCACAATCAAATAGAGAAAGACCACAATAAACTTAAAAAAGAACATTTAGAGGCTCAATTAAAGCTTTTACAGGACCAGATTAACCCTCATTTGATGTTTAATATTTTAAACCATATTCACATACTAATGCAAAGTAATGTTGAATTAGCATCTACTCTATTGATGAAGTTTTCTGATATACTTCGCTATCAACTCTATGAGTGCAATCACAAAGTTGTCTTTCTTCATAGAGAAATCAAATATTTGCAAGACCTTGTGGCAGTTGAGAAAATACGTTGGGGGGATGAATTAAAAGTTGACTGTGAGTGGATAATAAAAAACGGACAACTTCAGATTGCTCCTCTTTTATTAGTTCCTTTGGTTGAGAATTCTTTTAAGCACGTTTCGAGGTTGCCAGAATCTATCGGATATATTAAAATATTCTGTAAAGAGAATCAAGGTACACTTACGTTAAGTATCGAAAATTCGTACAGTACTAAGTATAAACTGCCAGCTAAAGAAAGTTCTGGAATAGGTTTGAAAAATGTAAAAGAGCGACTTAAAATGCTTTATCCTAACCAACACGCTATCAGTATTGAACAAACTGAAAATTATTACAACTTATTATTAACGATCAAATTATAAATATGACTACAACAAATCAACCTTTGCTAAAATGCTTAGTCATTGATGATGAACCTTTAGCAAGAAGAGCTATTGTAGATTTTATTTTAAAAGTAGATTTCTTAGAAGCTACTAATTCTTGTGCTTCAGCAATTGAAGCACTTGAGTTAATAGAAAGGGAAACTTTTGATTTAATTTTTCTTGATATTAATATGCCTTATTTGTCGGGCATAGAGTTTTTAGAGACTCTATCTAATCCTCCTTTAGTAATTTTTACTACTGCTTATTCTGAACATGCTTTAGAGGGGTATCGCTTTGATATTGTGGACTATTTACTAAAACCGATTGATTTTAAGCGCTTTTATCAAGCGAGTTTAAAGGCAAAGCAATTGTATATCCTTAAATCAGAAAAGACAAATCAAACAGCGACTGATTCGTTTGTATATGTAAGACAAGACGATAGTTTTATTAAAATAGACTGGAATGATTTACTTTTTGTAGAAGGAATGCAAAATTATTTAAAACTTCAGATGATTGATAAATCATTGGTTATACATCAAACAATGACAACAATTGAAGAGTTGTTGCCTAAGCAAAGTTTTTTTAGAATTCACAAGTCGTATTTAATCAATATAAACCATATTAGTTCTATTTCTGGAACACGTCTATTTATAAATGAAAAACAACTACCTATTTCAAGAATGCGCAAAGAGGAATTATTGAAACAGGTAGTGTATAAAAAGTTACTTAGCAGATAATTAGAATTTCCACTTTAAAACAAAGGCGCTATATAAAGTACTTGTGAACTTAGGATCAGCTGCATCTTTTGTTTTAAAAATGCTCTTTATCTTTCTTTCATTAAATTGAAAAGAGCGACCTAATGTAGAGCCCATTGTTAGTGATAGTGTAATATTGTTCGATAACTTTACTTCTGGTCGTAAACCAGCAGTAATTTGCTGATAACCCAACAACATCATCTTGTCATTGGCTTTACTAATGGCAGTCATCCCTGTTAAATCAACTGCTAACTTGAGATCAAAACTCTCTGTAAAACTGTACGCTAACTCCATTCCTTCTGGAAAAGCAATTTTAAGTCTAAAGAACCCTAACGTTTCCCAATTAAAGTAAATACCTGGCAATACCATAGGTGCTCCAAAACTATTGGTTAATACCGGTCCTACCCCCAATGCTAAACGGGGATTAAAATGTTTAATAAAAAACACACCTCCTTGGGCTAATATAGCTTCTTTGTCAACTTGAACCATATCTGTATAAAGTCCAATTGATGCAATAGCCATAATGGACCAACTATCGCTTATCGAGCGAAAGTGTTTTATTCCAATTTGAGCATTCACCAGCTCTGTTGGAAACAACTCCTCTTCATAATTTGTGTTATTCATCTTAGCATACGCTCCTTGCATCATCAAACTCCATAATTGCGGTTTCCCTCTAAAATCAACCTTAGAGAATAAAGGAACTTCTATTCCTAAGTCAACTCGTTTAAAATCACTCTTAGAATCTGTTTTTACACTATCTATTGGACGGATGTAGTTTGATGCAGGAACATAATCTACTTTTAATTGTCCTTGTATTTTATTTTGAGCATTTATACTCCCAGCACACAAGCAAAGGAATACAGGAAATAATCTTAAAATTCGCATATTAATTAATTTTTGAACAAACTAAATGCAATTCTAATGCTTAAGAAAAAGTTATTGACTAACGGCCAATTGCTTATGACCAACTGTAAAAATCACTTAATATGTAAATTGTTTTAAGAGGTTACATACAAATTTATAAAAGCAAAAAATAAAATTATTCAACTGATTTAAAAGCTATTACTCTTTCAAAAAGAAAATCAATCTTCTTTTTATTACCCTATCTTATTTTTTGGTATTAAATTTGTTACAGGCTTAAAGCGTTTTTATCAAGATAAATGTGAAAAGACAAAATAAAGAGTAAATTTTATTTTTTATTCAAAACTTAAAAAGCGCACACTTTAAAGTGTTTTAAACACAAAAAACCATTTTAAACTTATAATAACAAAAATAATTAAGATAAAATACTCATTTTTTTATGAAAACATTATAAAAAAAATTATCTTAGCCAATAAATAATTGACATGATAAAGAGAAAAATATCACTTTTCCTATTGTTAGCGATGAGCACATCGCTTTATAGTCAGACAGATAGCATTAAAAAAACAGAACCTACTGCTCTATTTACAATCAACGGAAATAAAGACGTTGTAAATTACTTTAACTTGTATTTAGATAGTAGATATGATTTTAATACTACTTTTAATGGACAGCAAACTGATAATAGCAATTTTCAGGTAAACCAAACAAGAATGTACCTAACTACAAAGTTCTTAGATAAGGTAGAATTTTCTATGCGCTATAGTTTGCTAAATAACAATGACAATCCATTAGAGTTTGCAGTATTAGAATATTTTGCTAATGAAAAGTGGTCTTTTGCTGCTGGTCGTTTAATGACAGGTTGGGGATCTTTTGAAATTGATTATAATGGGGGTGAATTATATATGTACTCAAATATATACCCAGATATTGAGGTATATAGCAATGGTGCAAGTGTAAGTTACCACACTCCTAAAAGTACATATACCTTACAATTTATCAGTCCTGGTGATGGTTTTGTAGCTGAAAAATATAAAAACAAAGCTTTTGGTTATTTAGGATTATGGCAAGGTGAGTTGTTTGATGGTAAACTTAAAACAAGATATGGTTATGGTTTACTACAACACGATGCTTCAAGATATTATAACTGGGTAACTATTGGTAATAGATTAGACATTGACAACCTTCAAATTGAGGCTGATTGGATGTTTGGTTATAGAAACCTTAATTATAGTTCTATACTTGATTTAGAGAATGATTTAGGAAATACTTATATCAAAGACAACGCAACTACGTTAAGTTTAAAATATAAAATTGATAAAGTTGTTCCTTATGTAAAAGGAATGTATAGTAAGAGAAATGATTTAGACAACGGAAATGCTTACTCTGTAGTTGGAGTTCAAGGTGCTGTTGAATATTACCCATTCTCTGAACCTTTATTTAAAGACATCAGACTTTTTGCTTCTTACAATTATCAAAACACAACGTTTGATAAAAACTTAAGCAATTTAAGTGATTCACATCAACACCAAGTAATCTGTGGAGTGCGTTGGTTGGTGCCATTGGTTAAAAAATAGGCCATTATATAATTAGTGAAAAGCCGGAAGTAATTTTCCGGCTTTTTTATTATATTCTATTTTCAAAGTTTAGCTTTATAAAAAAAGCGAACTCAAAAGTTCGCTTATAATTTATACTAAGTGTTTTAACGGATGCGTATCTACTGTCCATAAAGGTGTAAAATAACTATCTACCCACTCTGCTGTTACTTCTTCAAAAGTAGCAGGTTGCCATTTAGGCGATTGGTCTTTGTCAACTAACAAGGCTCTAACACCCTCTGCAAAATCAGGATGTATAGAACATTGGCAAGACATATTTAACTCTGAACGGAAGACATCTGCTAAAGACATATTCTTATTTGAATTTAACTGTCTAAAAATGACGTGAGTCGAACTTGGTGAACCTGCCATAAACGTTTTTAATCCCCCTTCTATCCATTCGTCTTTCGCTTCATAGGATAGCAGTATTTCTCTGAATTGCTGAATCGTTTCTGCTGATTCAAATAGCTTTATAAATTCTTGGTGTTCTTGTGCTTGAGAAACAGGTTTAGCCGTTTTACGAGCCGCATTCTCTAAAATAGCATCTATAGTCGCTTTGTGGTCTTTAGTCCAATCAGCAGCAGCTAAAGCATCAATAACAACTTCTTTTTCTGATGATGCCATATAATAATCTGCTAAATTTAGAAATAATGCATCGGCTCCATCTAAGCGAGTACCTGTTACCCCTAAATAAACACCATAAGCAGACGGCATACGGTTTAGAAAATAAGTAGCCCCTACATCTGGATACAACCCAATGGTCACCTCTGGCATCGCTAATTTACTTTTTTCAGTAACAATACGGTGAGAAGCGCCAACTAATAAGCCCATTCCTCCTCCCATAACAATACCACTTCCCCACACTACGATAGGCTTAGGGTATTTGTGTATATTATAATCTAATTGATATTCTTTTAAAAAGAAATCGAAACACTTTTGAGGTACTTTTGTTCCGTCTATTTGACGTTGTTCTATAATAGCATCGTGCATCTGACGAACATCTCCTCCTGCACAAAAAGCCTTTTCACCTGCGCCTTGTAAGAAAACACAAGCAATATCATCATTCGTTTTCCAATCCTCTAATACTTTTGTCAACGCATCAGCCATAGGATAATTCAAAGAGTTTAGCGTTCTCTCTGAATTTAGTGTTATAATTCCAACCTTATTCTTTATCTCTGTAAGCAATAATTCCATACTGTAAATTACTTTTTTATTTCAAAGTTTTAAATTAGTGATTTTTGTGGAAAAACCGCTGTTAATTAATGATAAAATCACTTTAGGTAGTTATCTGTACTACTTAATTTCTCTAAAATCCTCTTATAAAACAAAGAAGAAAATTAGTACAAAAAAAAAGACAGCCCGAAAGCTGTCTTTTAATAGTTTGTAGTTTGTAATGTGTATAAGAATTTCCTTCTTATTTATTTCCTTTAGCGTAATCTGCTAAGAACTGAGCTAATCCATTGTCAGTCAAAGGGTGTTTTAACAATCCTAAGATAGCGCTCAATGGCCCAGTCATAACATCAGCACCAATTTTAGCACAGTTTACAATGTGCATAGTGTGACGTACAGACGCTGCTAATATTTCAGTATTAAATCCGTAGTTATCATAGATCTGGCGGATTTCTTGGATAAGAATTAATCCATCAGTAGAGATATCATCTAATCTACCGATAAATGGAGAAACGTAAGTAGCTCCAGCTTTAGCAGCTAATAAAGCTTGCCCAGCAGAGAATACTAAAGTAACGTTTGTCTTAATTCCCTTAGAAGAAAAGTATTTACAAGCTTTAATTCCCTCTTTTGTCATTGGTAATTTAACGACAATTTGTGGATGTAAAGCTGCAAGCTGTTCTCCTTCTCTAATCATTCCTTCGTAATCTACAGAAATTACTTCTGCACTTACATCACCATCTACAATCTCACAGATTGATTTGTAATGATTTAAAATGTTTTCCGCCCCTGTGATACCTTCTTTAGCCATTAAAGAAGGGTTAGTTGTAACTCCATCTAACACTCCCAGTGCTTCAGCCTCTTTAATCTGATCTAAATTAGCCGTGTCAATAAAAAACTTCATAATGATATACTATTATATTATGTTATGTTGTATGTCAAAAGTACAATTAAAATATTGCTAATACCCCATTTTAATTGACATTTTTTACCCTTTGATCTTATAATGCTTCATTAGCAATTTTTCATAAGTTTTCCCTGGCAGTATTTTTTTAAGGAATAGAGAGAACTTTTGTAATGGTTCACCTACTTTATAACGCACATCTGGTTTAGGCGTATTGATCACTTTATAAATAGCTTGCGCCATTTCAATTGGATTATTTCCTGCATCTACGTGTTCATCCATCATATCTAATGACATTTTGTAAATCTCCTTATAATCCGAGTTTTCTATTACTGGTGCGTGGTAGCGACCAGACGCTATATTAGTAGCAAAATCACCAGGTGCCACATTAGTAACTTCAATATTGAATGGTTTTAACTCCATTCTCAATGACTCTGTTATTATTTCTAACGCACTTTTTGAAGAAGAATAGATACCTCTAAAAGGCAATCCCATATAACCTGCAATAGACGTTACATTGATAATTAACCCTTGTTTTCTTTTACGCATAGAAGGAAGTACAGCTTTGATCACTTCAATTGGTCCAAACACATTTGTCTGAAAATTATTGAATATCTCTTCAGCCGGAATCTCCTCTATTGGTCCAGTAATTCCCACTCCTGCGTTATTGATTAAAACATCTATGTGTCCTTCTATCGCCAATACTTCATTGACAGAAGTAACAATGCTCTCTGTATTACGTACATCTAATTTCACAAGAGGAAACTTACTTTCCACTACCCTTTCAGGGTTTCTACTGGTTCCATATACTTTGTATCCTTTCAAAGTAAGAAACTCTCCAACAGATTTTCCAATTCCAGACGAACCTCCGGTAATAAAAACAACTTTACTCATTGATTTTTTAGTTTGAACAAAGATAACACTAATGTAATAAATCAAAAATCTAACATCCAATTTATCAATATGACTATCTTTACCAAAACAATTAGACAATCAAACCATGAGAAAAAGCACATTCCTATTAAGTGTTTTAGGACTAACTCTTTCGTTTACAAGCTGTAAAACATCTCACCCTACTGTTAATGTAACTCAACCCCAAACTTCTTATTGGGAAATGGTTAACCAAGACACGTTGGCGAAGCATTTAAAAGTGATCACTGCTGATGATTTTGAAGGTCGTCGTACAGGTGAAAAGGGACAAAAAAAGGCTACTGATTATATCGTTAATTACTATAAACAACGCAATATTTCCTTTCCTAATCAAGCGGATAGCTATACACAAGTAGTTCCTGCTTCGTTTATGTCAAAGGCACAAATGAAGTTAAAGGATAGTGAGAATATTTGGGCTTTTATTGAAGGTAGTGAAAAGCCAGATGAAGTACTTGTGATTACAGCACATTATGATCATTTGGGAATCTTAATGGGACAAATATATAACGGGGCTGATGATAATGGTTCTGGTACGGTTGCCGTAATGGAATTAGCGCGTTTATTCAAATCTCTTGCTAATGAAGGCATTAAACCTAAGCGCTCTGTGCTATTTTTACACGTTACGGGTGAAGAATTTGGATTGTATGGTTCGCGTTATTATGTAGAAAATCCGATTATTCCTTTAAAAAACACAATTGCCAATATTAATATTGATATGATTGGTAGAAAAGGGAAAGAATACAAAGGAGATAGTGATTATGTATATGTAGTTGGTGCAGATAAGTTGAGTTTAGAGTTAAATGAAATGTCTGAACAAGCTAACAAAGAATCAGTTAATCTCGACTTAGATTATGCGTACAATGCAGAAGACCATCCAGAGCAAATCTATTACCGTTCTGACCATTATAGCTTTGCTAAGCACAAAGTACCTGCTATGTTTTATTTTAACGGTACACACGAAGATTATCACCTTCCTGGAGATACCTTTGATAAAATTGATATGCATCTGCTAACACAGCGAACTAAACTTGCTTTTGCTACAGCGTGGAAAATATTAAATGCTCCTGAGCGTCCTAAACTAATTAAGCCATGAAATTAAAAATGAAATGGATTAAAACAATAGACATCAGTTTGTTTATCCTTTGTTCTATTAATCTTATTTTATGGATAATGAGAAGTTTGTATGTTATCGAAGCCTACACTTCTACTCCGTTTGAATGGATTTACGACAACTTATTTATCCCTATGGTCATTGGTGTGTTTTTATTGCCAACTTTAGTGATAGCAACTTTAATAAATAGAAAAGTAGAACTACAATCGTTTACATTTCTCTCGTTAAAGTGTATTGCATTGACTGTTTTATTGATTTTAATCTTAAAATAAAATTAAGGCATTGTTTTTTAGCAATGCCTTTTTTCTTTCCAAAAAGAGCTTTGTTTTTTTATAGTTTACTATACTTCAAAGAATACATCCTATTTGCTCAAAGTATTTTCTTCATTTTTTAAATACTATACGCACTATTTAATAGGGCTTCTTTAAGAACCTTTCAAATGAAGTAATAAGAATATTTATTTACACTTTTATAGAAAACCATCTCAATCCCTTATAAACACTGGACTTAACCAGTATTCGTTACTATCCCATACGGCATTAAGTCGTAATTACCTCGTAATTAAGTCGTAATTCGTTCGCGAAAAAGGCCTTTAGGTGAGGTAATTACGACTTATTTACGGCTTATTTGCGACTAAATGTCATTTAAAACCCTTTCAATCCCTTTGAACATAAGGGATTGAAGACAATTGTGTAAAAAGTGGGACGGAGTTTATAGTGCATATGATGTCATTTGATAGCAAATGATGTCAAAATAACCGCTTTGCCAATTTCTTTGTTTGGGCAATTTCTACTTTTGCATTAGATATAACAGACATTTGTTTTGCTTATCAACCCAATACAAGCTTGCTAAGTTCTTTGATATCCTAATAAAACATAAATATCCGTTTAGTATTACTCAACTATGGTTTTAATTTTAGTCGTACCATATTCGAGACTGACACCACACAAATTCGAGAGATGTTCGGAAAACACCCCCTGTTTCCGAGCGAATGTGGGCGTTGTGTCGAACTTGTCTCGAACAAGGTGTAAATAAAATAGCTGTAAGCCTTGTGTTTGCTGAGATGTAAGAGAAAGTAATTATTAAATTTAGGAATATAAAAAAGAGATACTAAAATGAAAAGGCACAAAAAAAAGGATATCTTTTACAAGATATCCTTTGGTTGGGTGACTAATGGGTCTCGAACCCACGGCCTTCGGAACCACAATCCGACGCTCTAACCAACTGAGCTATAGTCACCGTGTATCTGTTTAACGGTTGCAAATTTAGCGCTTTTTCTATACTTGTCAAGCTTTTTCGTAAAAAATTTACACTAAATCTGCTAACGTATTGACTGCTAAATATCTTTCAACTGTAAATCCTTCTGCAAAATCTTTATTTATTAGCCTTCCCAGGTCCTGCGCACGATAAGTAATGCTATCTAAGAAGTTTTGTGAAGTGATTGGCGTCGTCGGTTCTTTCGAATTTTTATCAAAAAACTGTGTCCCGTATGCTAATACTGATTCTACCTTTTTGTCCATATAGCCAGTTACGTCAACAACAAAGTCTGGTTCTATGTTTTTCCACTGAATATAGTGGTAAACAACCTTAGGTCTCCAAGCTTCTTGTTCTACTCCATCTACCGTTGTTTCAATCTTGCGCAATCCTGATAAAAAGCAAGCATCAGAAACAAGTTTACTACCTTTTCCGTGGTCTATATGGCGATCGTCAATTGCATTACACAAAACAATCTCGGGACGGTATTTACGGATCATTTTAATAACCTCTAATTGATGTTGTTCATCGTTTACAAAGAATCCATCTCTAAATGCAAGATTCTCTCTGTATTGTACGCCTAAGATTGCAGCGGCTGCTGTCGCTTCTTGGTGGCGAATCTCAGCAGAGCCTCTTGTTCCAAGTTCTCCTCTTGTCAAATCGACAATAGCTACTGTTTTTCCTAAGTCTATTTCTTTTGCAATTGTTGCCCCTGCTCCCAATTCTACATCGTCTGGATGAGCACCAAAGGCTAATATATCTACTTTCATTCTATGTTGTTTATTATTGTTTGATACAGGCTAATCAAAAGCTAAGCTTAGGCTAACTTCTGACTGACCATTCGTGCAATAAAGTACTACTACTCTACTTGCTTATAAGTTCATTAACCTAAGAGTAAAATTGGTTAATGAAGTATTTTCTTCATTGTAGAAGATTTGTTCACCGTTTCTATAAACTCACTTTGAGGATCGCTATCTTTAGTAACACCACATCCAATATACAAATTGGCAAATCCTTGCTCAATCTCCATACAACGCAGGTTTACATATAAATCTGTTCCTTCTATTTCTTGAGCAGCGACATCACAATTTAGTTCCCCTAAATACCCAGCGTAATATTTTCTATTGTATCCCTCCTCTTTAAGCAAGTATTCTCTTGCTTCCGTCTTTGGCATACCACATACTGCTGGTGTTGGATGTAAAGCCTTAACAATAGGCTCTAAATCGGTTTGCTTTAAGCTTGCTTCTACAGTTGTGCAAATATGCATCACTTTCGCAGCGCGCTTTGTAAATGGTTCTGATGTAACCACATTTGTAGCAAATGGATTAAGTGTTTCCACAATAAAATCAGTTACATACTTCTGTTCTTCTTGTTCTTTTACTCCCCAAACGACTTCTTCTTGCCCGTGGTTTACTTGTGTACCAGCTAAGGCCATTGTGTGCAACGTATCTCCCTTTATCGACAATAAGCTTTCTGGTGTTGCACCTACCCATAAACCAACTTCAGGGTGGTAAACCATTGAGCAAAATGCTGTTGGATAAGTAGAAGCTATCTTTTGAAATAAAGCACAAACATCGACAAGTTCAAACGGAACTGCCTCTTTACGGGAAGGGACTACCTTTGCAAATTGTCCTTCTTCAATAGCTGTAATACATCTCGTTACCAAGCTCTCAAAAGCTTCCCCAGCCTCTCTATCTTGATAGTTTAATGTTATTTCTGGTAAATCAATAGATTGGTTTTCAAGTTGCTCTGTCAAAATTGCTGATTCTGCCAAAGGAATAAGTAGTTTAACTCCCTCGTAAAAAGGAGCTAATACAAAACCATTTTCCTCAAAAGTTTCAACTTGGTGTAAAGTGTACGTTTTCTGAAATAACCCAATTCCAACAGAAGAATTAGGTTTGCGATAAACAGCAAAAGGTTTTTTGTCAGCAAACTGTTTCGCTAAACATTTGAATAAATACATTATTTCGTTTTATCTATAACTATATTAGTGATTTTACAAATAGAAACTAAGACGTCATTCTCGTCTGTAATACGGATTTCCCATAAGTGTACCGTTCTACCTCTGTGCAAAAGTCTTGCTGTACCAAAAACGTGTCCTGCGCGCTTGCTTTTCACGTGATTAGCTGAGATTTCTATTCCTCTAATTTCTTGTGTTTTAGGATCAATCAACATCAATGACGCCCCACTTCCTAAGCTTTCCGCTAAGGCAACAGAAGCACCACCGTGCAATAATCCCATTGGTTGATGTACACGAGGATTTACGGGCATTTTAGCCACTAAAAAATCAGGTCCCGCATCTATATATTCTATTTCTAATGTTTCCATTAAAGTGTTTTTCGACACTTCGGCATACATTTTTAATATTTCTTCTTTATTGAATTCTTTCTTTATCTTGTTGCTCATATCCTTACAAAATTAGTTCTTGCCTAATAACTCGGTCTTAAATTTAAAGTAAAATTAATCACCAATTCTTAAATATAACATAATTCTTACCTTTTTCCTTTGTTTATCGACTTTAATACAGATTATGGCCTTATACTATTTTATATTTTTTGTACTTTTAGCCTCGCATTTACGAATGCCTTTTTAACAATACAAAACACAATGGAAGATATCCAACAAGAAGTACATAAAGCTTACGAAGTAATTAAAAACGGAGGTATAATTCTTTACCCTACAGATACTGTTTGGGGAATTGGATGTGATGCCAGTAATCCTGAGGCCGTTAAAAAAATATATGCGCTTAAAAAGCGTGCAGAATCAAAAAGTATGATTGTATTAGTAAACGGAGATCGTTTATTTCACAACGTATTTAACAATGTTCCAGAGGTAGCTTGGGAAATCCTTGATTGTAGTGAAAAACCGACAACATTGATTCTTGACAATCCTAAGAATGTAGCGAAAGAAGTTATTTCAGGCGACAATTCTTTGGGTATTCGCATTGTAAATGAACCTTTCTGTTTTAGATTAATCGAGCGTATGAAACGACCTTTAGTTTCTACTTCAGCTAATATAAGTGGGGCACCATCACCAAGTAATTTCAAGGAAATTTCAAAAGAGATAATTGACGGAGTTGATTATGTCGTAAATTTGCGTCGTGACGAGATGAAGTATGTAAAGCCTTCAACAATTATTAAACTAAAAGAAAACAACCAAGTTACTATTATTAGAAAATAATAATAGTTTTCATTTTACCATGAACGAGACCCCTATATATAAAGAAGCCTTAACACATTCGATATTTGATTATGTTTCAACAGCAGCCCAAGAATTAAATGTCGATTGCTACGTTATTGGTGGCTTTGTAAGAGACTTTTTATTAAAACGTGATTCTAAAAAAGATATTGACATTGTTGCTGTTGGCAGTGGAATTGAATTAGCGCTGAAAGTTTCACAGCTTTTACCAAACAAACCAAAAGTTCAAGTATTTAAAAATTACGGTACTGCAATGCTTCGCTATGAAGATATTGATGTAGAATTTGTAGGTGCGCGAAAAGAGTCATATCACTTTGATAGCCGTAAACCGGTTGTAGAAGATGGGACTTTAGAAGACGACCAAAATAGACGTGATTTTACGATTAACGCCTTGGCTCTTTCTTTAAACAAGGACAACTTTGGTACACTTGTAGATCCTTTTAATGGGGTTGAAGATTTAGCGAATAAAATTATACGTACTCCTCTTGATCCAGATATTACTTATTCTGACGATCCTTTGAGAATGATGCGTGCTATTCGCTTTGCTACACAGTTAGACTTTATCATTGAAGAAAAATCATTTGAATCGATTACAGCAAATCACAAACGCTTAGAAATTATTTCTGGTGAACGTATTGTAGATGAGTTGAATAAAATATTAATGGCTGATAAACCTTCTAAAGGATTTTTATTGCTTTATAAAACAGGACTTTTAGATTTGATCTTACCTGAATTAACAGCATTGAATCAAGTAGAAGAAATTGAAGGTCATACACATAAAAATAACTTCTACCACTCTCTTGAGGTAGTTGATAATATCTGTCCTAACACAGACGACTTGTGGTTGAGATGGTCTGCTCTTTTACACGATATTGGAAAAGCACCTACAAAACGCTTTTCTAAAAGAAATGGATGGACTTTCCACGGACACGAATTCTTAGGAGGGAAAATGGTAAAAACGATATTTACTCGTTTGCACATGCCATTAAACCAAAAGATGAAGTTTGTACAGAAAATGGTGGCTATGAGTTCAAGACCTATTGTTTTAGCTCAAAAAGAAGTAACGGATTCTGCTGTACGTCGTTTAGTTTTTGACGCTGGAGAAAATGTGGAAGACTTAATGACATTGTGTGAAGCGGATATTACGACTAAGAACCCTAACAAGTTCAAAAAATACCACAATAACTTCAAAATTGTAAGAGATAAGATTGTAGAAGTTGAAGAGCGCGACCACGTTCGTAACTTCCAACCGCCTATTACGGGAGAAGAAATTATGGAGATCTTTGGTTTAAAACCGTGTAGAGAGATTGGTTCTTTGAAAGAGTCTATTAAGGAAGCTATTTTAGAAGGTGTTATACCGAATGAGTACGATGCTGCTTATGAGTATATGCTTAAGAAAGCTACTAAAATGGGATTAAACGTTGTCAATAAATAATTTACAAAATAATATGAAAAGCTATTTTTTACCCTTAGCTAAGACTTCCCTAATATTAGTTTACTTGGTAATTTTTGCAGGAGCTGCTGTGAGAATGACTGGTTCTGGTATGGGATGTCCAGATTGGCCAAAGTGTTTTGGTTACTACATTCCACCAACGGATATTGAAGTAATTCAATGGCACCCTAACCACGATTTTGAAAAAGGGCAAATGATTATTCACGAGAGCAGTTTGTGGAAAGCGAAAGAAACGTTTACAACGACAGATAGCTACGATGAAAGTCATTGGGAGAAATATACACGCCACGATTATGCGGAATTTAATGCAAAGCACACGTGGACAGAATATGTTAATAGATTATGTGGTGCTTTAGCTGGCTTAGCTTGTTTAGTTATGGCTATTGCTTCTTTCTCTTTTTGGAAAACACGTAAGGGCATTACTTTAGCTTCTTGGTTAGTGGTGTTCTTAATGGGATTCCAAGCTTGGTTAGGTGCAACTGTTGTTTATTCAGTGCTTAATCCATTCAAGATTACAACGCATATGGTGATGGCTTTAGTAATTGTAGCTTTAATTATTGCTATTATTAGAGCAGCTAAAGACCAAACAGTGATTAAACAATACGATGGTAAGTTTAGAGTACTATTAGTTATCTCGTTAATTATGACTTTAGGACAAGTAGTTCTTGGAACACAAGTAAGAGAGTTTATTGATGAGCAAGTGAAAGCTGGAATTGGAAACGAATACTTATGGCTAAACAATCCAACGATTGAGTTCTACATCCACAGAAGTTTCTCTTTCATCGTTCTATTCTTAAATATGTATTTATTCTATATCAATAGAAAATTAGGATTAGGATTTGAAAAAATGAAATGGGTAATGATTTTATTAATCTTAGAGGTGTTTACAGGAGTTTTAATGTACTACGTACACTTCCCATTTGGTTCACAAGCAGCACACTTAGTAATCGCATCTATTTTATTTGGAGTACAATTCCAATTACTTTTAGAGGCAAGAAAATGTTACTACTGCGGTAAAAGCGAAATCTAAAAAATAGTAAAACCTATAAAAAAGGGGTTATTTTACAGTGTAAAATAACCCCTTTTTGTTTTTATAAGGAAGACTAATTGTTCTTCGTATCTTGAATAAACTTCGCTGTATCTTCTGCTACTTGTTGTAAGTGCTTTGGTAATTTCTTTTCTGTATACGGGTGTTTAGCACCAAATACGTGATCTGCACCATCAATTACATCTAAGAGTGAGCTTGAGATCCATTGATGCAACAATTGTGCTTCTTTCAAATTTACAGCCGGATCATTTGTACCTTGTACAATTAGCGTAGGCTTCTTTAAATGCTGTGCTGCTGTTTGTACGTTTAAGACCTTTTCATTTTCCTCATAATCCTCCCAAAAGGTAAAATAGTGAGGCATTTGCTGTTTTGTACGCCCATTTTCACTGTAAAAAACACCTTGTTCTTTCCATTCTTCAAAACGAGCTCCGTGTGGAAAACGCTTTCTGAAGTCAGATACACCAGCCCAAGTAATTACACCTTTAACATCGGCATTGTGATAGCCTTGTAAAACAACAGCTCCTCCCCCTCTACTGTGTCCAATCAAATAGATATTCGCAGCATCTACCTGAGATAACTTTTTATAGTGATTTATAACCTCTGTAAGGTCATTTTGTTCTTGTGTATAGGTATTGTGTCCAAAGGCCTCTAAATCGTCAAATTCAGTAGGCTTATCGATTGTTGTACCGTTTAATGTAAAGTTGAACTTTACAACAAAGCAACCTGAATTAGCAATATAATCCATCGCAATATGCCAAGCTCCCCAATCTTTAAACCCTTTGTAACCGTGACAAAATATTACTAAAGGCAACTTCTCATCACTTGCTGGATAGGCATAATCAGACAATATCTTTGTAGATTCTGTTTGTATTATTACACTATCTTTTATCAAATTTTCTTTCATACTCAATTTTTATTTTAACACTCAATAGTCAGCTTTTATAATTATTTTAAAACTATATTAATTAAATTAGCTGATAAACTTATAAATTATAATCACTAATAAAAACAAGGTATTATGGAAAGATGCATTAACACTTACCGCAATTTAAGTAAACACTTAAAGTTTTCATTTTTATTTGCTTTTACTCTCTTAGGTCTTACTGTAGTGAACGCCCAAGAGCAAAAGGATTTTAAAGTTAAGAATACTACTATCGAGTATCAGATTAATAAGAATACTAAAGATAGTGAATTAGAGCAGATAAAAAAAGAAGTTAATGATGAAAAGATAGCAAACCTCGTTTTCTCAGGTGTAAAGCGTAATAATAAAGGGGAAATGATTGCTATTAAAACACAATTTAAAGATGAAAGGGGATCTTCTCAGTCTAAATCGGAATACAATTCAATGGGAATAAATCCTTTTTCTGTTGTTATTCACCACAAAGATAATGGCGAAAAGTATTTAGAAATTGGAGGAATCAATCCAACAAGTTCGTTTGGCTCACAAGCTGCTTTTATGCAAAACCCATTTGGAAGTATGCTACAGGAACAAGAAAGCGAGAGTTTCTTTGCAAATGATATGATGGAGCTAATGAAGTCAATGCAAGAAGATATGCGCAATCAACAAGAGTCGTTTATGAAACTAATGGAAGGAATGCACAAAGAAAATGATACAGCAACTGATAAAACAAAAGAAGCTGTAAAAACAAAAGAGAGTAAGAAGTAATATTCTTTTAAAAACACAAAAGCCTCTGTCGATTAAACAGAGGCTTTTGTATTTTTATTTTAAATAGTTCTTTCCTTTTCGCATTTGTAGCGACTCAAACATTTTAGTGTACACAGGCGTTTCTAAACGCAGTTCTTTACCTTGTTCTACCATATATCCGCTCATTATGTTTAATTCATTGTGCTCTTTGCCTGCTAAGAAATCACTGTGCATAGACGTTGTTGATTCGTATGGAATAGCACATAAACGGTCTTCAATAACACTGACAATATTATCTTCTAAATGAACACCTTTACCAATAGCAATTTGTTCAGCTTCCGTTAACAATGCTACTACCTCTTCTCTGTGGTCTTTCATTATAACCCCAATTGGGCAATTATAATAAGAAGTAGCTGTTGCCGAAGCAGAGACTAAAATATACTTTTCCCATATTTCTGTGCTAATCTTATCAGAGGTAATTGCTTTAATACCCGCTTCTTTCATAATTGTTTGCAACTGTGTCATAGCATCAGTAATGTTATTATCGATACCAAATAACACTTTTTGACGACCACTTGGGTTTTCAATAACTCCCGCTTCTTTTAAACGAGAAACGATATAAGTACACCCTTCCCATACTGTTGCTTCATCAAAATAGTTGTGCAGTTTCTCATATGCTTCTACCCCATTCAATAAAGGTAAAATAACGGTATTCTTAGAAACACACACTTTCATTTTTTCTAATGTATCCTCTAAGTCATAGCCCTTTGTAGCCATGATTAAATAATCCGTATGCCCTATTTCAGTGAAGTTATCTGTAGCTAAGTGTGGTTTACCTACAATTGTATCATCCCCCGAAATAACGGTAATTCCTTTTGCTTTGATTTGCTTTAAATGCTCTCCTCTTGCTACAAAACAAATCTCAACATCATTACTTTGCTCGTATTTATGAGCTAATAGTCCACCATAAAATCCACCTACACCACCAAGTCCTACTATTGTAATTCTAACCTTATTGTCCATATTTTGTTTTGGTTTATAAATAATATCCCCAAGATAATAAGAAATGGCTTATTTCAAGAAAGGTTTATGATATTTTGTGACTTCCTTTTTGTTTATATTTGATTATCAAAAAATTAATGAATGAAAAACTATTTAATCACAACAAGTATATTAGTAGCAATGCTAACAAGTTGTTCTACAAACGACGATGACAATACTATTACAACTAAAGAAATGAACGTAGAAGTTCAGCCTTATGTAGTTATGATGAGTCCAGGACCTTTTAGTGGTACACAAGAAATCCCTCATCTTGTTTTAATAGAAGAAAAGACGAATAAGAAGCATTATACTCCAGGCATAGAGGGATTTGATTATAAAGAAGGAACTAAGTATAAGTTGAGAGTTAAGTTTACACTTGACAAAAGTATTATGGATAGCGGTGGTACATATAAGCTTATAAAAATAATAAAATAGAAGTAAAAAAAAACGGAGGCATTAGCCTCCGTTTGTCTATTATATACTCGTAAAATTACGATGCTGTAACTACGTCTAAAACTATCTTAAGTAAGAATAATATAGATAGAACGTAAACAGTTGGTGTAATATCTTTGTGTTGTTTTGTCCCTAATTTCAAAATAGTAAAACTCAACATACCAAATACAATTCCTTCCGCAATACTATATGTGAACGGCATAAATACGATAGTTAAAAATGCTGGTAACGCCTCTGATAAATCGTCAAATTTAATATTGACAACAGAACTAATCATAAATAATCCTACAATAATTAAGGCTGGTGCTGTTGCCGCAGCTGGAATCATTAAGAAGATTGGTCCTAAAAATAACGCTAAAGCAAACATAATAGCTACACTAACTGCTGTAAGACCTGTTCTACCTCCTGATGCTACTCCAGACGCACTTTCAACATAAGATGTAACTGGACTTGTACCTAACATAGAACCTATTGTAGTTCCCATTGCGTCAGTAAATAAGGCTTTCTTCATTTGTGGAAAATTACCATCTTTATCAGCTAAGTTTGTTTTTGAAATAACCCCGATTAGTGTTCCAACGGTATCAAATAAGTTAACAAATAAGAACGTAAATACAACTACTAACATATCTAATGAGAAGATTTTATTCCACCCTTCTGCTGTAAACATTGGTTTGATAGCCTCTCCAAAAATAGGTTCTATTGATGGTGGTAAATCAACAATACGCGATGGTAAAGTAATATCACCTAAGATTAATCCAAAGATAGTTGCACTTAAAATACCAAATAAGATTGCTCCATTCACGTTGCGTATAAGTAAGATTCCCGTAACAATTAATCCCGTCATTGTAATCCATACAGAATGTTGACTAAAATCTCCTAAGCGCACTAAGGTGTTAGGGTCAGCAACGACAACTCCTGCACTTTTTAATCCGATTAAGGTAATGAAAAGACCAATACCCGCAGGGATTGCTTCTTTCAATACTTTCGGAATACTGCGTACAATTAGCTCGCGAACATTAAAAAAGGTAAGAAGTAAAAAGATTATTCCCTCTATAAAAACAGCTGTAAGTGCAAACTGCCACGTATATCCCATTGTTAAAACCACAGAGTAAGCAAAGAAACTGTTTAACCCCATTCCTGGTGCTTGGGCGATTGGCAATTTAGCATAGAATCCCATTAAAAGCGTTGCTGCTATAGTTGCCAAAGCGGTAGTAGTAAATAAAGCGTGTCTGTCCATTCCAGCGTCTGCCAAAACGTTCGGATTTACTACTAAAATATACGACATAGTAAGGAACGTAATAATACCTGCTATAAATTCTTTCTTTATAGAAGTACCATTGCTACTTAATTCAAAGTAGCGTTCAAGAAAATTTTTCATTTTGTGTTGTTGCGTTTAAGCAAACAAAAATAGGAAGTTTTCTACAAAACTTCCTATTCTTTAAACAATTATATTTAAGGCTGAACAATCTTTAGGCTTATAAGTATGTTTATGCTATCTTGATGACTAAACGTGAACCACTTGGAATTTGAAGATTCCACGCTTCTTCTATTTTTTCCAATGGATAGACCTCTGTATTGATATGCAATTTCTTATTGGCAGCTAACAAAAATAACTCAGGTAAGATTACTTTGTTGAATACAATTAATTCTGATTCTGACAAACTTCCAAAACCTGAACCTAAGATTTCTATTGCTGAACTTCTCAAGATAGCTGATGATAAAGAGATTTCTTTACCAGCCATATCTCCAGCGGTAATTATTTTGGTTGTATGTGATTTATGATGTATTGCTCCTCTTTTTAAAACATCAAGGATTAAAGTAATAGGTTTTCCCCATAGATAATCAATTACCATATCTATTGGTGTTTCCTTGTGAATGGCCGCTAATTTGTCTTTGATTTCTTCATCTGTACCTTTTAAGCTTACAACGTGTGTAGCACCATACGACTTTAATTGTTCTAAAATTCGCTCATTACGACCAGTTACAATAATTTGGTTAGCACCGTAAAACTTTGCAATCTGCACTGCCACTTGTCCGGTTACACCTGTAGCCCCATTAAAGAGTACATTCTGCCCTTCCTGAAGTTTTCCTCTAATCAATAAAGGCATCGCTGATCCTAAAACAGCATTAGGTAATGCAGCAGCTGTTATATCGTCTAAATCGTATGGAACTGGTGTAAAGTTATCTGTGATAATTGCTTTTTCAGCAATCATTCCCGTTACACCTTGTGCATAAACACGTGTACCATCATCTAAAACACCTACTCCGTCTATACCTACAACAGTTGGAAAAGTATTATAGCTGGCGTAATGTTTACCATTAACCCTTGCTTTATCCAGATTCTTAACTGCAGCTGCTTTAACTGTAATCAATCTTTGGTGCTCCCCTATTTCAGTTGGCGTTTCAATTTCGTTATATTGGGGCGTTGTTCCCGATTTATATAATATAGCTGCTTTCATAATCTCTTTGTTATTCATAGCCTAAAAGTACAATAAATACCTTTTAATTTAAGTAGGCAAACCTTATTCGATATAGTGTATTGGCTAAAACTGCGTCTTTCTATTAAATTATTAATTCATAATAATCTCTAATAGATTAAATTTATAGCAAATCTAACAAGGGAATCAATAAAAAAACACGACATTAATTAGATAATATCAATTTATTTTCTATATTTTTGTTTAGAATTAAGTAAACAAAATAATTATGAAAAAGACCGTATTAATGCTTGCTTTTGCTTTCTCTATTGCTTTTGTAGGATGTAACGACAAAAAAGAAGCAAAAGAAGAAGTAACAACAGAACAAGAAGCTACAACTGATGTAACGAAAGAAGCTACTGCAGAAGTAGAAAGCATCAACCAAGCTTGGGAATTAGCTGCAATTACAACAGCTGATACTGAAGGAAAAACGTTAGATGAATTATTCCCTAACAAAAAACCAGCGTTAACATTTGAAGGAACTGACTCTGTTCACGGAACTGATGGATGTAATAATATTACTGGTACTTATGAAGCTAAAGAAAACAACGGTATCGCTATTGGTGATAAACTTGCAGCAACAAGAATGTTCTGTGAAGGCGTTTCTGATGTTGCTTTCAACAAAGCTTTACAATCTGCTACTTCATACGAAATTAAAGATGGTGAGTTAAACTTCATCGCTGCTGATAAAGTAGTTTTAAAATTCAAAAAAGCTGAAGTTGCTAAGTAATTAGTTCTTCATACTATAATCTAAGTAGGGTGTCCCAAAAGGTCACCCTATTTTATTTTCTGTTATCTCTACTCCCACCTTCCTACAGACAGAATAGGCAAATAGCTACACATCAGTTCTTCATCTGTCTTTTCAACCAATTTCTTGTGGCTTTTTATCTTCTAACCAACCTTCTGTTAGCTGATAGTATTTCTTCTCTTATGATTACAGTAATAGATTTCTCAAAATTGTCGTTTGCTGTTTTACACCATACCCCTAATCGATATCCTCAACCGTGTTATTTCTGTAAGCACGACTAACAGAATGCATTTCTCTAAAGTAGTAGTTTGTCGTTTTACTTATAAGTCATTCTCCTTTCTTAAAATGCTATTAATCTTAGCAAGTGTATAGTCGTAAAACTTCTTTAAAAAGGTATAAATGTGTATCTTTGTTACTTTGCAAAAAAATATGGCTAAAACAGAAGAAACAATTGAAGTATTAGGAGCAAGAGCACACAATTTAAAAAATATTGATGTCTCTATTCCGAGAGAAAAACTTGTTGTTATTACAGGATTATCAGGTTCAGGAAAATCTTCATTGGCATTTGATACTATATATGCTGAAGGGCAGCGTCGTTACATAGAAACTTTTTCTGCGTATGCGCGACAATTTTTAGGTGGTCTTGAAAGACCTGACGTTGATAAAATTGATGGACTATCGCCTGTAATTGCGATTGAACAAAAAACTACAAATAAAAGTCCTCGTTCTACTGTGGGGACAATAACAGAGATATACGATTTCTTACGTCTTTTATTTGCTCGTGCGGGTGAAGCATATAGCTATAATACAGGCGAAAAGATGGTGAGCTATTCTGACGAACAGATACTTGATCTAATTACAACTGATTTTGATGGTAAAAGGGTAAATATCTTAGCTCCTGTCGTACGTTCCAGAAAGGGACATTATCGCGAACTATTTGAACAAGTAGCTAAGCAAGGTTTCCTAAAAGTACGCGTAGATGGAGAAATCAGAGATTTAGAATCGGGAATGAAAGTTGACCGTTATAAAACTCACGATATCGAAATTGTTATTGACCGTGTAGCTGTAGATGATTCTGAGGCAACAAAACAGCGTTTGACAGAGAGTATCAAAGTAGCTATGCATTATGGTGATGATACTATTATGGTCTTAGAACACGATGCTAAGGAAGTGCGCTTTTTTAGTAGACATTTGATGTGTCCTTCTACGGGTATTTCTTACTCTAAACCTGAGCCGAACAACTTCTCTTTCAACTCTCCTAAAGGGGCGTGTGAGTCGTGTAATGGATTAGGTGTTGTTAATGAGATTAATCTGTCTAAGATTATTCCAGACAACAAATTATCTATTGCCAATGGTGGTTTAGCGCCTGTGGGTACAGAGAAGAAATCGTGGATATATAAACAGTTGGAAACAATTGGTCAGAAGTATGATTTTACAATGACTACGCCAATTAAAGATATCTCAGAAGAGGCTATGGACATTATTTTAAATGGTGGACAAGAGAGTTTCTCTGTCGTTTCTAAGGTTGCTGGGATTACTAAGAACTATAAAATCGACTTTGAAGGGATTACCAACTTTATCAAAAACCAATTTGACGAAAGTGAAAGTGCGACTATTAAACGTTGGGCTAAAGAATACATGGATGAAATCGTTTGTCCTTCTTGTAATGGTTCTCGTTTGAAAAAAGAAGCGCTTTACTTTAAAATTGGCGAACAAAATATTGGTGATTTAATTCAAATGGACGTTGAGTCTTTGATCAACTGGTTTAATGAATTAACACCAAAACTATCTGAAAAACAAAAGAGTATTGGTACAGAAGTATTAAAGGAAATTACTACACGTCTTTCCTTTTTACAAGATGTTGGTTTAACGTATTTGTCATTAAACCGTAGTTCACGTACTTTATCAGGTGGTGAAGCTCAGCGTATACGCTTGGCAACACAGATTGGTTCTCAACTTGTAGGAGTGTTATATATCTTAGATGAGCCAAGTATTGGGTTGCATCAACGCGATAATGAGCGTTTGATAAAATCGCTTGAATCACTAAGAGATATTGGTAACTCTGTATTGGTTGTTGAGCACGATAAAGATATGATTGAACGCGCTGATTACGTAATTGATATTGGTCCGAAAGCAGGAAAAAATGGTGGTAAAATAATTAGTGCTGGTACGCCTAAAGAGTTGTTGAAAGAAGATACACTTACAGCCAATTACTTAAATGGTAAAATGAAGATTGAGATTCCGTCTGAACGTAGAAAGGGCAATGGAAATTTCTTAAAATTAAAAGGGGCAACAGGTAATAACCTAAAGAATGTAAGTATTGAAATTCCATTGGGAACAATGACTTGTGTAACGGGAGTTTCTGGTTCGGGTAAATCTACTTTAGTGAATGGTACCTTATACCCTATTTTAAATACTCATTTTTATCATGCTGTGGCAAAACCACAACCTTATAAGAAAATTGAAGGATTAGAGCACATTGATAAGGTTATTTGTATTGACCAAAGTCCGATTGGTAGAACGCCAAGGTCTAACCCTGCAACTTATACAGAGGTATTTTCTGATATTCGTAATCTATTTGCTCAAATACCAGAAGCGTCTATCAGAGGCTATAAACCTGGTAGATTTAGCTTTAATGTAAAAGGCGGAAGATGTGATACCTGTGAAGGATCTGGGGTAAGAACCATTGAAATGGGATTCTTACCAGATGTATATGTAGAGTGCGAAACTTGTCAAGGAAAGCGCTTTAATAGAGAAACTTTAGAGATTAGATATAAAGGAAAGTCTATTTCTGATGTTTTAAATATGACCGTTACAGAAGGTGTGGAATTTTTTGAGAATATTCCAAAAATATATCGTAAATTGAAAACTATTGATGAGGTGGGACTTGGGTACATAACCTTAGGGCAACAAAGCACTACTCTATCTGGAGGAGAAGCTCAGCGAATCAAATTAGCTACCGAATTATCTAAGAAAGATACTGGTAATACTTTTTACATTTTAGACGAACCAACAACTGGTTTACACTTTGAAGATATCCGTGTTTTAATGGAGGTCATAGAACGTCTTGTGGAAAAAGGTAATACTATATTGATTATTGAACACAACCTTGACGTAATCAAATTGGCAGATTATGTAATTGATGTGGGATATGAAGGAGGTAGCAAAGGTGGACAGATAATAGCTGTTGGTACACCTGAAGAAATAGTTAAAAATAAGAAAAGTTACACTGCTCAGTTTTTAAAACACGAGTTAAAAAATTAATTGATTATGAAAGATGTAGTAAAAAGTGACGAAGCTAAAATCCAAGAAAAATTCAAACAAAGATCATGGAATGAGATCAAGACTAATGACTCTTGGGGGATTTTTAAAATTATGTCAGAATTCGTAAACGGATATGAAAAAATGGGACGTATCGGTCCTTCTGTTTCTATCTTCGGATCTGCACGTACTAAAAAAGAAGATCCTTATTACAAATTAGCAGAGGAAATTGCTTTCAAAATTAGCCAGGCTGGATATGGTGTAATTACAGGTGGAGGACCTGGTATTATGGAAGCTGGTAACAAAGGAGCTCATCTTGGAAAAGGTGTTTCAGTTGGTTTAAACATTGAATTGCCTTTTGAGCAACATTTCAACCCATATATCGATCAAGACAAAAACTTACAATTCGATTACTTCTTCGTTAGAAAAGTAATGTTTGTTAAGTATTCTCAAGGATTCGTAGTTATGCCAGGTGGATTTGGAACATTAGATGAGTTGTTTGAAGCGATTACATTAATTCAAACTAAGAAAATTGCTAAGTTCCCTATTGTACTTGTAGGTACTGAGTTCTGGGGAGGTTTAATTGAATGGATTAAATCTACTTTGTTAGAAAAACACAGTAGCATTTGTCCTGAAGATATGAACTTGATCAAATTAGTTGATTCTGCAGATGAAGTTGTCGATGTACTTGACACATTCTATAAAAAATACAACTTAAGACCAAACTTCTAATAGTTGTCATAAAAATAAAAGCCCGTAAGTATAAAACTTACGGGCTTTTTTATGCTTTAGATTATAAATCTTATTTTAAATATTTTTCGATAGCTTTTTCTAATTCAGCTCCTCTTAAATTTTGTTCTAAGATATTTCCATTTCCGTCAATTAAGAAACTTGCTGGAATTCCTTCAATTCCATAAGCTCCAACGATTGGATCATCCCAGTATAATAAGTTAGAAACTTGAGCCCAAGCTAATTTATCTTTTGCAATTGCACCTTTCCATCCTGCGTCATCTTTATCTAAAGAATATCCAATAATCTCAAATCCTTTGCTATTATACTTTTCGTATGCTTTAACAAGGTTTGGATTTTCTTGACGACATGGTCCACACCAAGAAGCCCAAATATCAACTAAAATAAGTTTTTTACCTTCAATAAAAGTATTCAAAGTCAACTCTTTACCTTCTGGAGTTAATCCTTTAAAATCTGGTAACTTCTCTCCTATGCTTAAAGCCTCAGGTTGGTCTTGTAACAAATCTAAGTTAGCCTGAATTTTCTTACCAATTTTAGATCCTTTTAAATCTACAGAGAAAGTATCAAACTCTTTTTGTAATTCATTAGCATCCATTTCTTGGTTACCCATTTGTTGGTAGAAAGCTAATAATCCAAGTACAGAGTTTTTATTCTCTTCTTTGAACTCAGTTAACTTACCATCTAACTCAGTCATAATTGCTTGTGATTTATCTTGCAACTCTTTAATACGTTGGTCATTTTGTCCCTCGTTACTTTGTTGCAACATCATCATCTCCATACCATCCTCATTATAAAATGCCATCATTCTTTCAATAACTGGTGCCATTTTATCTTGGAAAGCTTGTAACTTTTTATTGTTATCTGTTCCTCCTACTAAAGGTTTACTTGGATTTTTTTGATCGTATTTGATTGTAATTGTTCCTGGTTCACCTAAGAAAAATACTGTTGATTCTAATCCGTCACCAAATTTTAAGAATGCTTCATCTGCCTCTGTAAAAGGATTGTCTAAAACTACTTTCCCATCTTTTACAACTCCAGAAGCGATTGCTTTAGGTTCGTTAGAACCAGCTTCTCTTGTTAGAATCTCTACTTTTGTATCATCAGAAATATTATCTGTTTCTACCTCAATCTTACCTGCTTTGTTACAAGAAACAAAAGCTAAAACAGATAATAGTAATACACTTAATTTTTTCATTATAGTTTAATTGTAATTTATTTTATTAAAAATAGAAACTTTCTTAGATTAAATCTACTATTCAATCCATTTTTTAAAATCATTAACTTTCTCCCTACTTACGATTAAATCATCATTATCGTATTTTAGCAAACTTATCTTTAAACGTGAATTACTATAAATACTTATTTCTTTAATAGATGTCAATTCTATTATAAATTTCCTATTAATCCTAAAGAACAAATTAGGGTTTAATATTTTCTCTATCTCTTCTAAAGATAGATCAATTAAGTAATTTCTATCCTCAATCGTCTTGATATAGGTAGCTTTGTTTTCACTATAAAAACACATAATTTCCTTTAGCTGGATAATTTTTAACTGTGAACCAATCTTAACTGAAAAGCGTTCTTTGTACTCTGGCTGACTTGTATTAGTCATGAATTGCTTGAACAGATTTAACTGTTCGTTAAAACCAAAAATAGCTGCTCGATTACTTTGAAACTTCTGTATAGCATTAGCTAATTCATCCTCCTGAATTGGCTTTAGTAGATAGTCTATACTATTTAGTTTAAATGCTCTCAAAGCGTATTCATCATACGCTGTAGTAAAGATAATAGCACTGTTAATCTCTACTTGTTCAAATATTTCAAATGATAATCCATCTGATAATTGTATATCTAAAAAGATGAGGTCTGGCTCTTGATTAGAACCAAACCATTGAACCGCTTCTTCAACACTCGTAAGTTTCATTGCTGTAGAATAACCTAATTTCTCCAACTTTCTTTCAAGTGAACGTGCTGCGGGTTTTTCATCTTCTACGATGACTATATTAAATTTTGTCATTAAGTTTTAATTGATATTCATACGTTCTTTTCAACTTCTCAAATTGTTTCTGTTCCATTTTATCTTGCAAACTGCTCAATAAAGGAATATCTTCCAAATAATTAAGAATAAGCCTCACAATGATACAAAAAAGCCAAATAAGAAGTATTACATAGGCATACAATGTTCCTTCATTCTGATTTCCAATCTTGATAACAACTTGCTCCATTCCTACTAAATCCTCATAGAGTACAAAACTTAACATCCCTAAACAGAGGATAGATTGGAAGATGATTGAATACAACTGTTTGTTTCTCAACCTTGAGAGTTGCCCCAAAGCTGGTACAACAGCTGGATTAAAGTTATATACCTGTTTCATCTAATCCCATTCTTTTGGTTTATTCTTATGCTTCTCTACGTATTCACGAATCTTCTTATCTTCCCAATCCTTTCCAAGGAATAGGTTATAATTATATGTTCTCATAGCATCAGACACTAATCCAATACCCCACGCAAAAAGAACAATCATACTCCACATAAATTGAGGAGCTGTTATCAAATTAAGCATTATTAGAAAGGTATTCACCATAATGTACGACGTCAAGTGTGCGTAAAACTTCTTGATTCGCTGTACTTTCTTTTTAGCTTCGATTAATATCTCTTGCTCATTCTCTGGTACGTCAATAATTCTCATGTGTTCTATAATTTTGGTTAGTATTGGTATTCTTACTGCGAAATAATCTTCTGTTTCTTCAATCTTGATTGGTTTACTGGTCAACAACCCATAACGAGAAGCAATGTTTTGAAGGCCTATTCCTTGTCTGTTATCCAGCTTTTGTTTCTTATTTAGGTTATTTTCAATGCGCAAATAACCATCTGTATCCTCCTTAATAATGATATGAATAGGCTTTGAAGCAGTTGCCTTATTGTGTTTGATAACATTTTCAAGCAACAATTGTAAAGACAAAGGAACTACCTTTGCCCCTTCTTGTTTAATGTGTTGTGGCATTTCAAAAGTCAAACTATCTTCAAAGCGCATTTGCAACAATGCTATATAGGTCTTTGCAAAAGCAAGTTCTTCTTCTAAAGGAACTAACTCTTTATTCTTTTGATCTAAGATATAGCGATACGTTTTAGAAAGTGAATTGTTGAACTCTACAGCCTTTTGCTGATCTTCTTCTATCAACGCACTTAGTACATTTAGGCTATTAAACAAAAAATGTGGATCTAATTGATTCTTTAAACTCTCAAATTGTGCTGATACATTTCCGGTTATTACTTTCTGTTCTTCTATTATCTGATCTTTCGAAAGTGACGTAAACCTAATATATAAGTAAAGAGCGATTAGAATACTAATGAAGATCGTAAAATTAAATATGGACTTGAATCCGCCATATAACATAAAGTAAGACGTGTGCTTCCCTCCAATTATTGTTATATCAATCAACTTTAATACTATTCCAAGGATAAATATAATTGTGAAATTAATTGCTGTAGTTATCCCCGTTACAATTAATACATTACGATTATCTACTTTAATGTATTTTTTAACTTGTAATAAATACTTCTTACTCAAAAAATTATTGATTAAAAAGAGTATTACAAGAAAGGCCATACAATAGGCTAAAAATAAAGGAACGTCTATAAAGTGAAGTTTTAATACCTTTTTAAACATAATAAAAAGGATAAAAACTAATCCGATAATTTTAAGTACACTATTCTTTTCTTGCATCTGTTGGTTTGTCGTTAAATGATTTATCTGTATTCACTACTTCCGTAGGTGCTTGCGCTGCCTTTAGCTTTTTTTCTGTATTTAAACATAATACATTTAAGATTGCATTAATCAAAAATAAGGTAATCATTATAATAAATTTCATAATCTTTAGCGTTGTTGTTAGTACAAATCTGCGCTATAATTATTTTAATAAAAAAAGAAAGCTACCGAATTGTAGAATAAGGAAGATGAATTGTAAATAGAGATAATTACAGATAAAAAACTGAACTTCAATCTTCTGTAAGAGCATAAATAAAATGTAAATAAAAAGGCACGCATTTATTCTCTAAAAATGAATAATAAGTTTAAATTTGCGTTTCAAATCCACAAATAAGATATGGTTTATAAGTTTAGAGTTATCCTTGATACTGAGGAAGATATATTTAGAGATATTGCTATTTTAGAAAGTGATTCATTAGAAGATTTACACAATGCTATCGTTAATGCCTTTGGTTTTGACGGAATGGAGGCTGCTTCGTTTTATGCTTGTGATGATCAATGGACACAATTAGAAGATGAGATTTCTTTGTTTGATATGGGCGAAGAACCGGGAGAAAGTAAAACAATGCACTCTACTCCTATCAATACAATCCTAAACGAAGATAACACTAAGATTATTTATGTTTATGACTTTTTAAATATGTGGACATTCTTCGTTGAGCTTGGTGCTGTTGAAGAGGAAGAACCTGGTGTTGTTTACCCTGAATTATTATTCTCTCACGGTATTTTACCTGATGGAATGCCTGGTAAAAACTTCAGTGCTGATCCTGTTTCTAATGAAGATATCTTTGGAGAATTTGACGATGACTTCGATGAAGAAGATTACGATATGTTCGACGGAGATGATAGTTTTGAAGACTTCGGTTATGAAGACAATTGGAACTAATCTTTTTTAAAACTATTTACTTTTAATATTGTAGTATAATCTACACCTTTTAACTATTGTTATGATTAACTTATTTAATGCACACGTTGAAACTCTTTCTATTCATAGAGTTGGTAATAAAAGTAGAAATGAAGCTATCTTCTTATCTGAAGAGCCTTACAACTTAAATGATGAAATTGCTCCTTTATTAAAAGAGTACTTCTTCAAGCCTTTCCGTGAGAAAGAAGAAAACTATTATCAATTTGCACACGATGTTGATTTAGAGTTCAATGAAATGTACAATTTAGCAAATGAAGTATTTAACGCTCCTTCTGCTGAAAATGCGCACGCTGTATCTCAAAAGATAACACGCCATTTATTTGAGCAATCTAACCACCCTCATATTAAAAACGGAGAGGTTTATGTAGCTTATTTAACGAACTTGTCTATTGATAATAATGTGGTTGATGCAATAGGTATCTTTAAAAGTGAAATTAAAACAGACTTCTTACAGTTCCAAGAAAAGGCTTCTAACTTAGAAATGGTTCTGCAACAAGGAATTAACTTAAATAAGTTAGATAAAGGTTGTATCATCTTCAATTATAAAAAAGAAGAAGGGTATAAAATCTTAACTATTGATAGTAATAAATATGACGCTCGTTATTGGTTAGAGCATTTCTTAAATGTAGATATCTTCCAAGATGAGGCATTTATGACTAAGAAATACTTGAAGTTCTGTCAAGACTTTGCTAAAGAAGTTGTTTTACCAGCAGAGGACAAAAAAGAGGAAGTTATGTTTATGAATCGTTCTGTAAACTACTTTGCTAAGAACGACGAGTTTGAAGAAACTAACTTCTTAAATGAAGTAATTGACAATCCTGATTTAGCTGCTGAGTTTAAAAACTACAAAGTTGATAAAGGAGAAAAATATAGTATCGAAGACACAACTTCTTTCCCAATTGCAAACAATGCTGTTTCGGATGCAAGAAAGAAATTGAAGAATGTTATTAACTTAGATACCAATATTCAAATTAAGTTAGACTTTATCAATCCAGAAAGTGCAGATAAGTTTGTAGAAAAAGGATGGGATGAAGAAAAACAAATGTACTACTACTTAGTATATTTCAACAAAGAACAAAAATCTTAATATATTTCTTAAAAGCGATTCTGTAAATAGAATCGCTTTTTTTTAAAACTAATAAATACTTTACAATGAAAGAGTTTGAGTTTATACTAATTTCAGAAAATGCTTTTAATAGTGATAATATACAAGATATTGTAGATTCAAATATCTCTGTAATCAACGTTTTACGTTCTTCAGAAATCGGAGATGACGAATTACATCCTGATGCTTTCAGTAGCTATTGTGTTGACTATTATTTCCAAACTTTAAAAGAAGAAGGTTTACCTGCTTTTATATGGAAAAGCAAATGGGACCAAGATTTGATTGAGATTATTCAAGCTGGAATAGCTGCTATGAATGCCCCTGAAAGCTTAGAGTTTTTTGAAAAACAAATGAGAAGAGTTAAGGCATTTAGTAAAATCAAATTGGGGAAATTCTTACAATCAGATTTCGGAAAGGATAAAGCTACAGCTGCCCTACTTGATGATGCTTCTTTTAAAGATATTAAAGAAGACTTGAAAGAATTGAATGCTACTTGGTTAAAATCACACCCTGATTTAAAAGTTGCTAATCTTGAAGAAATGCAAACTATCATTACTGAATTCATTTCAGAATAAAATAATATCTATTCTTTTTAGAATACACTATAATGAAAGGCTTAAGCTTTAAAAGTTTAAGCCTTTTTTTGTATAAATCCCTTTCATCACTAAAGCACATTATTTTACACGTTTACTATCATAGACGAGTCCTCTTCAAATTTTCAATATTTGAGAACTTTTTTCCAAGGATGTAAAATATGGAGAAGAAAACACAATGCATATTCTTACCTCTATTTCCAAGAAATAGTAAATAGGTACACCACTACTTACCAGAGTTATCATTGAAAATTTCCATATTTCTGAATTTATTTTTTAAAATCTGAAATATGCGAATTTCAGAAAGCCATACTTACCATTAGTATTAAGAAAATAACAGCGACCTCTCCTACTGCTTTACTACCTAATCTTTGTAATAGTAAAGGGTGTTGCATTTTTTAAAACTATGAAAGTTGTAAACAAAAGAGGGATAAAGTAAAATAACTTTATCCCTCTTAGTTTTCAATAATCAAATACTACTACGTATGAGATTAACTATTTATCATATTCTACTTTAGCAATCTTAAGGTCATTCCCTTTTTTCTCTAAGTAGATTTTTTCAGTAGACTCAGCATTCTCATACTTTACTTTGTATTCAAATACGAAATCTTTCGTTTTCTCTTTTTTGTTTTTATCAGTCAATTCCCATTCATCTAACTCAAAACTTTTAATTTTTCCAAGTTCAGCCTCTCTTTGTTTCAAACTTTTAACGAATGCTGCTTGTTGCTCTGCGTTAAAAAACTCATCATTCATTAATTTAGGAATTGAGTCAAAGTTCTCTTCCATTACGTGATAATAATACCAACCTGTAATAGATTTACCTGCATTTTGATCTCCTAATACAGTGCTCTTTTTAGCGTTTGTACAAGAAGTTAGTGCTGCTGCTGCAAATAAGAAAGTGATTAATTTTTTCATAAGAAAATGCTTTTTTAAATTTTTTTAATTCTCGAATTCTACCGTTCTTTTAATTATTATAAATTTAATAAAACTTTATGATTTTCGCAAATCTATTTACCTGATTTAAAGCTATTTCTTTTTCACAATATAAGTGTAAACCCACGTAATTGTAAAGGTTGGTATAAAGTCAAATCCCGGTGATAATTCTTCAATGAAATTGACGATTGCCCCAACTTTTCCTATTTTTCCTGGATACATTTTAGCTAAAATATAAGCTGACACTGGAGCCCAAACTACGTCTGCTACCTCTCCTATTCCTGGAAAAACGTAAGTAATACATCCTAATAAGTCCATCAAGATACTAATTACAAGCTGTCTATTTCTTATACTCTGATTTGTTAGCATTTTTCTGCCTTTATTTATTTCAATTTACTACTGTATTTTGACTTGAATTTATCAACTTTTGGCTTAACCACTAATTGACAATAAGGATTTTTATCTCCATTCTTCTCAAAGTAATTCTTGTGATAATCTTCCGCTACGTAAAACACTCCTGCCAACGATAACTTTGTAACAATCGGATCTACAAAAACCTTTTCCTCAGACAAAATATGCATATACTCTTTTGCCAATTCCTTTTGGTTTTCATCTGTATAGAATATTTCACTTCTATATTGTGTACCAACATCTTCCCCTTGTCTATTTAAGGTAGTTGGATTATGTGTAGAGAAGAAAATCTCTAATAATTGATTATAATTAATTAAGGATGGATTATACGTGATTTTTATTGCTTCTGCGTGTCCTGTTTGCCCAGTACAAACTTCTTCATACGTAGGATTGGCTTTTGCTCCTCCAATATAACCTGGTAAAACTTCAATCACTCCGTTTAAATTACTAAAAATAGCTTCAGTACACCAAAAGCATCCTCCTCCAAAAATAGCTGTCTTTGTATTATTTGTATTCTCCATTTCTTTTCTTATTGTTTTTGAGTTTTCACGTATAAAGATAAATCTTTATTTCTAAAATATTATAACTTCTCTTTTTATGATTTTCATTTTTATAATAACTAAAACATCGTTACTTTGTATCCTTAAATGGATAACAAATGATACGCGCAGTAAATATTCACAAATTTTACGACCAATTAGAAGTATTGAAAGGTGTAGACCTTCATATTAAAAAGGGAGAAATTGTTTCAATCGTTGGAGCTTCTGGTGCTGGTAAAACTACTCTACTTCAAATATTAGGTACTTTAGACCAACCTTCTGCTCAAAACGGAACAAGCTTATTCATTAACAATCAAGATGTTTTAAACTTAAAGGACAAGGAGATTTCTAAGTTCCGCAATCTAAACCTTGGTTTTATCTTTCAGTTTCACCAATTACTTCCTGAGTTTACTGCTTTAGAAAATGTATGTATTCCTGCTTTTATCGCTGGTAAAGATAAGAAGGAAACAGAAACTGAAGCTAAGCGTTTATTAGAATATCTTGGGTTATCTCATCGTGTTTCTCACTACCCTTCTGAACTTTCCGGAGGTGAACAACAACGTGTTGCCGTTGCTCGTGCTTTAATCAATAAACCACAGGTAATCTTTGCAGACGAACCTTCTGGAAATTTAGACACGCAATCTGCTGAAAACTTACACCAATTATTCTTCAAATTGCGTGATGAATTCGGACAAACATTTGTGATTGTAACGCATAATGAGGATTTAGCTAATATGGCTGATCGCAAGCTTACAATGGTAGATGGTTTAATAAAAATAAAAGAGACTATTAATGACTAAAGCTGAACTTAAAGAGTTTTTAGACGAAAAGGTAATCTTATACAACAATCCTGATTTTATTACAGATGATCCAGTACAAATCCCTCATCTTTACTCTTTAAAAGAAGATATTGAAATAGCTGGTTTTCTAAGTGCTACTATTGCTTGGGGAAACAGAAAAATGATTATTAAGAATGCACATAAGATGATGGACCTTATGGGAAATTCCCCTTATGATTTTGTGCTTAATCACAGTGAAAGCAACTTAGAAAATCTCCACGATTTTGTACATAGAACTTTTAATGGAGTGGACTTTATGACTTTTGTGAAGTCTCTTCAAAACATCTATACAAATCACGGGGGGTTAGAAGCCATATTCGCTACAGACGAATATTCTGTGCAACAAAGAATCTCTAAGTTTAAAAAGGTATTCTTTGAAATCGAACATCCTTCTCGTACGGAAAAGCATATCTCAGACCCATTAAAAGGTTCTGCTGCTAAGCGTATTAATATGTATTTACGTTGGATGGTAAGACAAGATAATGCGGGAGTTGATTTAGGTATTTGGAAGTCTATTAGTCCAAGTGAGCTTTCTTGTCCTTTAGACGTACATTCAGGTAATATGGCTCGTAAATTAGGTATTCTTACAAGAAAACAAAATGATGGAAAGGCACTCTTAGAGCTTGATACTGCTTTACGTGATTTTGATCCAACAGACCCAGTAAAATATGACTTTGCCTTATTCGGATTAGGTGCTATAGAGAAGTTTTAAAAAGCAAAAAGAGATAAACAGTATTAGTGTTTATCTCTTTTTTTATACCTATCGACGATCAACTATATCGTTTGATAATCTAATTTAATCTTATTGTGATAAATTGCTTTTACAATACCATCAGACACTCCTATTTTAGGAACATAAATATACTTAGCACCACTCCACTTCATAGCATTGTTATAAATCTTAATCGCAGGAATAATAACATCCGCACGATCGGGATTTAATCCCAATACCGAAATACGATCTTCATAAGACATAGTATTTAAGCGTACCAACTGCTTGTGTAAATAAAAGTATGTCAATGGTTTATCTTGTGCTTTACCAGACATCTTAAAGATCTTATTGATGTTTCCACCTGATCCAATTACTATTAGATTCTCAAGCCCTTTAGTCTCTTCTTTTATCCAATGCTCTATATCTGTCCAAACGCTTTCTTCTACCATATTATTCAGCAAGCGAACAGTACCGTTTTTAAACGACTTAGAGTTAATCTGTTTTCCTTTATCAAATAAAGTAAACTCCGTACTTCCACCACCTACGTCAATGTATAAAATACTATTCGGACTATTAATGAAGTGTTTTAAGTCAGAAGAAGCAATAATCATAGCCTCTTTCTTCCCATCTATAATACTAATCTTAATTCCAGATTCCTTATATATTCTATCAACAATCTCTGGTCCGTTAGAAGCATCTCTCATCGCACTTGTAGCACAAGCCATAAAGCGTTCTACTTTATTGACTTTCATCAACAAATAAAAAGCCTTCATAGCATCTACCATTCGCTCTTGAGATTCCTCACTAATCTTTCCAATTGTAAAAGCATCCTGACCTAAACGCACTGGTACCCTAATAAGAGAACTCTTACTAAAAATAGTTTCTTTTCCTTCCTCTTCAATGATGTTCATTATTAACAACCTCATTGCATTGGAACCAATATCGATAGCAGCGTACTTCTTTATGTTGAGCATATATTCCTTTTACTTTTTTAATTTATTTTGATAGTATTTGTACATTTCCATTTGAGAGTGAAACTTGTTTTCACCAGTAAACCCTCTGTATTTATTAGACAAATCTCCTGATTGAATTCTTGTCTTATAGTTACCTTTCCATCCAATTTCAAAGGTTTCTATCAACTCTTGTTTGATAGCTTCATCATAAATCGGACAAGTAACTTCTACCCTCTCGTCTAAATTTCTTGTCATAAAATCTGCAGAAGATATATAGATATCTGGATTGTTATTATTTCCAAAAATGTATATACGTGAGTGTTCTAAAAATCTATCTACAATACTAATTGCTTCAATATTCTCACTCATACCTGGTACACCCGGAATCAACGAACATATTCCTCTAATAATCAAGCGAATTTTAACTCCTGCATTACTTGCTTCGTATAGTTTATCAATCATTTTAATGTCTGACAAACTATTCATTTTTAACCAAATATATGCTGGTAGTCCATTTTTAGCATTCTTAATTTCTCTCTCAATTAACTTGTAAAACCCTTTACGTGTATAATGTGGAGAAACTAACAAATGTTTGTATTTATGTACGCGATAATTTACTTGTAAGAACTCAAATACCTTAGACACATCTTTCATTAACGAATTGTGGCTTGTAAATAGTGTTACGTCTGTATATATCTTAGCACTACTTTCGTTAAAGTTACCTGTTGACAAGAAACCATAACGTTTAATCTTTTTATTTTCAAGACGTTCAACCACACAAATTTTACTGTGTACTTTTAGTCCTTTTACTCCAAAAATCAACTGAATTCCTTCCGCCTGCATTAATTCAGAGTAATAGATATTACTTGTTTCATCAAATCGAGCTTGTAATTCAACCTGAGCAACAACTTTCTTACCATTCTTAACCGCATTAATCAATGAGCTAATAATCTGTGAGTTTTTAGCCAATCGGTATAAGGTAATCTTAATAGATAAAACCTGTGGATCTAAAGCGGCCTCACGTAAGAACTTCACTAAATAAGAAAACGATTGATAAGGTGTATAAACCAAATAATCTTTCTTCTGTATTTGTTGAATAATACTGTCTTCTAAATTCAAGCCAGGTACAGCTAATGGCACTTGTTTAGGATACGTCAAGTCGATTCTACCCGTAGTTGGGAACCCCATATAATCACGGCGGTTATGGTATCTCCCTCCCGGAATAATACTATCATTCAACTCAATCTCAACGTTCTCCATCAAGAAATCAAGCATATCATCATCCATTGATGAATCATAAACGAAGCGAACAATAGCTCCTTCTCGTCTATCTCTAACACCACTTGAAATCTTCTCTACAAACGATTTGTGTAAATCTGTATCAAAGTCTAACTCTGCATCACGCGTTACCTTAATCATATAAGCCGACTCAGCTTTATAATCAAAGATATTAAACAGGGAATCAAGATTATAACGAATAATATCGTCTAACATAATGATGTATTTCTTATCATCATCTGACGGTAACTCGATAAATCTATTGACAATATTTGGAATCTCAATAATAGCATAACGCACTGCCAACAAGCCTTTTTTGTGCTTAGCGGTCTTGTGCTTTTCAAGCAATTTTTCATCTAAAGCCAACTTAACTACTAAGTATCCGTGTGTATCTCTTAACAATGGAAACTCAGCTAAATCACTTAAGATAATCGTTACTAAATCGGGAGCAACCTCGTGCAAGAAAAACTCTTTGACAAACGCTTGTTGTTTCTCATTGATCTCTTTCTCGTTCAACATAAAGATACCTTCCTCTTCCAGTTTAGACTCAACTTCGTGTAATATGCGTAAACTTTCGTTTTGCAACTCAATCACACGCGCTGTAATCTGTGCTAATAACTCTTTTACTACCGCTCCACTACCTAACTTGCGATTGCTTTGTCCTGTTAAAGTCATTCTACGAATTGTAGCATACCTAACTCTAAAAAACTCATCTAAGTTATTTGAAAAAATACCGATGAAGCGCAAGCGCTCTAACAAAGGTACAGTTGCATCACCTGCTTCTTGTAAAACACGTTCATTAAATGCTAACCAGCTTTTCTCTCGGTCAACGTAACGGTATTTGCTTGTACTATTATTATTGCTATTCATTCTATTTTAAATCTCTTGGGAAAATGGTTAATTCTGTAACCCCTGATTCTATACTACCCCAATCATCTGTATCGAAATTTATCACTACAACACCTGAGGTTGGTACATTATCAAAAGTTTCGCTACCAAATTTATTAACAAATTTTGTTATTGCATCATTATGGCCAAAAAGAATTAGCGCATCGTGATCATTTTTACATTTTTTGATCTCTTCACGCAACTTTGAGTGCTCAAAAGTGTATAATCCTTCTCTAATTATAACACATTCCAAACTCAAATCCATATTTTGACAAAATATAGTTGCTGTTTCCTTTGCCCTTTTAGCTGGACTCGTCCAAATAATCGACTTATTAGGTAAATGTTCTTTTAAAACATCAGACACAAGATGTGCATCTTTAATCCCCCTCTTAGAAATCGGTCGTGTTAAATCATCTGTTATCGTATCCCAGCTTGATTTTGCATGCCTAATTAGGATTATTTTTTTCATAAAGTATAGTTTTAATGTTGTTTGCAATATTTTTAATCTAATAACTGCATATTTCTTGCCAAGAATTAAATAAGTCTCCTAAACTTAGTAAAAAATATCAAACTAAAATATATTTTATGCTATTAAATAAAAACTTTACTTTTGAACTATTAATTTTAAAAGACAGTAATGAAGAATTTCTCTATTGAGTTTAAATGGGCTGCCCTTGCAACTTTAGCAGCATTAATTTGGATGTTTATCATTAAATCACTTGGTTTTCACAGCATTGAGAAAATTCGTTATGAGGTAGCTTTCGAGTTACTATTTAATATTTTACTTACTGTATTTTATTGGTTGGGAATTAGACAAAAGAAGTATGAGTTTTACAACGGTATTATTTCTTGGCAACGCGCTTTCTTGTCTGGATTAGTTATCTGTGTAATGATTACCTTCTTCTTCCCTCTTATCCAATACATTACCTTCTATCAGGTTTCTCCTAATTTTATGAACACCTTTTTGGAAGCTTTGACAACACAAACAAATATGTCGTTAGAAGAAGCTCAAAAAAGTGCCTCTTTTGATTTATTTATGAGAAATGGAGTAACGAATAACCTTTCATTTGGAGTAATTATTGTGTCTATTGTTTCATATTTCTTGCAAACTAAGAATATGACGCCTGAAGCACAACGTACAATTACAAACAGAGCAGAAGTAGTTAAAGTAAAAAAGAACAAAAACAAGAAAAAGTAACACACTAATAATAAACATTGAGTATTATGGACATTAATAAAATCCCCCTAATTAAAAATACAGACGCAGATAACTTCTTCCTTTTAGCAGGACCTTGTGCTATTGAAGGAGAAGAAATGGCTATGAGAATTGCTGAGCGAATCATTAAAGTAACTGATGATTTAAAGATTCCTTTTGTATTTAAAGGTTCTTTTAAAAAAGCAAATAGATCTCGTATTGACAGCTTCACAGGTATTGGTGATGAAAAAGCACTTAAAATACTTCAAAAAGTAGGAAAAGAGTTTGGTGTACCAACGGTAACGGATATCCACGAACAAAGTGATGCTGCAATGGCGGCAGAATACGTTGATGTTTTACAAATACCTGCTTTCTTAGTTAGACAAACTGACTTAGTTGTAGCTGCAGCAAACACTGGTAAAGTAGTAAACTTGAAAAAAGGACAATTTATGAGTCCTGAAAGTATGCAACACGCAGTACAAAAAGTTCTTGATTGCCAAAACGAGAGTGTGATGGTAACAGATAGAGGTACTATGTTTGGATACCAAGATATGATTGTTGATTACAGAGGTATTCCAACAATGAAGCAATTTGCTACAACTGTTTTGGATATTACACACTCTTTACAACAGCCAAACCAAACTTGTGGTGTAACTGGTGGACGTCCTGATTTAATCGAAACTGTAGCAAAAGCAGGTATCGCAGTAGGTGTTGATGGATTATTCTTAGAAACACACTTTGATCCAGCTAACGCAAAAAGTGACGGAGCGAATATGCTTCACTTAGATTATTTCGAGGATTTAATGAAAAAACTTGTGGCAATTCGCCAAACAGTGAACAAATTCTAAAAAATAATTAAAAAATATTTTCCTTGTACTTTTTTTAGAACCAAACAGTTAGAGGTACAAGGAAAATAAAAGTTAAAAAAAAACATAAAGAACGCTTGCAGATTAAGGAAACAGCGCTATATTTGCACCGTTGAAAACAAACAATAAGCGATTATGCTTATGGGGAGATACTCAAGCGGCCAACGAGGACGGACTGTAAATCCGTTGGGTAACCTT
>NZ_JBBPHM010000049.1:0-976 GCF_038039755.1 Myroides sp. C1519 | reverse complement strand
ATAGCCCGAAGAAATTCGGATTAATGCTCCATGGTTTAATTGGATGGCATCATTTGATTAATAAAGATTTATCGGTAGAAGATGGGCATGCGTATCATTAGCTAGTTGGTGTGGTAACGGCATACCAAGGCAACGATGATTAGGGGTCCTGAGAGGGAGATCCCCCACACTGGTACTGAGACACGGACCAGACTCCTACGGGAGGCAGCAGTGAGGAATATTGGTCAATGGAGGCAACTCTGAACCAGCCATGCCGCGTGCAGGATGACGGTCCTATGGATTGTAAACTGCTTTTGTACAGGAAGAAACCTCGCTACGTGTAGCGATTTGACGGTACTGTAAGAATAAGGATCGGCTAACTCCGTGCCAGCAGCCGCGGTAATACGGAGGATCCGAGCGTTATCCGGAATTATTGGGTTTAAAGGGTTCGTAGGCGGTTAGATAAGTCAGTGGTGAAATTTCTTAGCTTAACTAAGACCCGGCCATTGATACTGTTTGACTTGAATAGTATGGAAGTAACTAGAATATGTAGTGTAGCGGTGAAATGCTTAGATATTACATGGAATACCAATTGCGAAGGCAGGTTACTACGTACTTATTGACGCTGATGAACGAAAGCGTGGGGAGCGAACAGGATTAGATACCCTGGTAGTCCACGCCGTAAACGATGGATACTAGCTGTTCGGTTTTCGGACTGAGTGGCTAAGCGAAAGTGATAAGTATCCCACCTGGGGAGTACGTTCGCAAGAATGAAACTCAAAGGAATTGACGGGGGCCCGCACAAGCGGTGGAGCATGTGGTTTAATTCGATGATACGCGAGGAACCTTACCAGGGCTTAAATGTAGATTGACAGGTTTGGAAACAGACTTTTCTTCGGACAATTTACAAGGTGCTGCATGGTTGTCGTCAGCTCGTGCCGTGAGGTGTCAGGTTAAGTCCTATAACGAGCGCAACCCCTATTGTTAGTTACCAGCG
>NZ_JBBPHM010000048.1:0-1182 GCF_038039755.1 Myroides sp. C1519 | reverse complement strand
TCCAAGAGTGGAATGAAATAACTCAGAAGTTTGAGAATGTTGATAATTCAAAGTTTAGTACTATTGTTAAGGGGAATGAAACCATCACTACTTTAGTGGATAATCAAGATGGAACTTACACTTACACAAGTGAAGATGGAACTACTACACTTGTAGATATTCCATCAAGTGTTGTAAATCAATTTGAAACAATTGTAAAACAACCAGTAGAAGTAGATGGTCGTACCTTTAATACAATCAATGATTATATCAAGTATGTCACAGAGAGTAAAGGAGGGTTTACTAAGATTGTTTACGATCAAACAACAGGTGATGTTATTTTCCAAGAGTGGAATGAAATAACTCAGAAGTTTGAGAATGTTGATAATTCAAAGTTCAGCACTATTGTTAAGGGGAATGAGACTATAACTTTATTAGTTCCAAATACCAATGGAACCTTTACTTATTATAACGAGGGACAAATAGGAGCTGATGGTCAACCAAAATTAGGAGAGACAGGAGTAACAATTGATCCAAAAGAAGTATCTGTATCCTTAAATACAACTACAAATAAATATGAGTTTAAAAACTCACAAGGAGATGTAATAGGAGAGATTGATACCAATGCAAATGCTATTGCATTTGACGATAGTAAATCTAATTTAGGAGCAGACAATGTACAAGATGCAATTGATAACCTATTAAGTAAAGTAGGATCAGGTGCAGGAGTTACTCTGGTTGATAATAATGATGGAACTATTACCTTAAAATCAGATGACAATACAGTATTAGGAACAGTTTCTAAAGGAAGCTTGACAAATAATAACGATGGTACTTATACTTATGACAATGGCAATGGCACACCAGTAACATTTGATACCAATGCTAAAGCTATTGCCTTTGATAACAGTACTAATGGTTTTACATCAACAAATGTACAAGAGGCATTAGAAGAGTTAAAAACTAAGTTAGATGGGACAAGTGATACACTAGTAAACAATAACGATGGAACATATACTCATACTACAGTAGCAGGAGATGTTGTTATCATTGATGCCAACACAACAAAAGTAGAGGTAGTCAATGGAGTGTATACTTTCAAAGATGGAAAAGGAGATACAATCACAAGTATTAATACCAATGCAAATGCTATTGCCTTTGATAACAGCACTAATGGTTTTACATCAACAAATGTACAAGAGG
>NZ_JBBPHM010000047.1:0-1496 GCF_038039755.1 Myroides sp. C1519 | reverse complement strand
CTGTAAATCGTCAGCAAAAAGTGGACAATTAATGTGCTTAAAATAAGATAGTGTTTTCAATAAAATGATAACTTTATAATTATGGGAAGAGTCAGTAAGAAAACACCAGAAAGTATGGTAAAGGATATCCGTAAAAATACGCGTAGACTATTTACCTCAGAACAAAAAGTATTGATTGTAATGGAAGGATTACGAGCAGAGCTTTCTGTATCAGAACTATGTAGAAAGTATTCTATCACTCAAGCTCAGTTCTATAAATGGAATAAAGAGTTTTTAGAAGCAGGTAAAAAACGATTATCTGGTGATATTACAAGGGAGGCTACCAGTGATGAAGTAGCAGAGTTACGCAAAGAAAATGCAAAACTAAAAGAGGTAGTTGCAGATTTGGTATTGCGTTACGATATTGTAAAAAAAACCTTAGACATGCTGGAATAAATGAATTATATCGCAAGTATATGAGACTAACAGCAGCAGAGAAATATGAGCTAATCCAAACCGTAACCACAAGTGAATTGGGAGTTAAAAAGACTCTTGAAGAGTTTGGCATTCCTAAAAGTAGCTTTTATAAATGGTATAAACGTTACTTAGAAAAAGGGTATGATGGATTAGAAAAGAGTAAAAGAATAAGTAATCAACAATGGAATAGTATTCCTGAGAGTCAACAAAACTTAGTTGTTGAGATAGCTTTAGAATATCCTGAATTATCTTCACGAGAATTAGCATATAAAATTACAGATGAACAAGGTATCTATATCTCAGAGTCCAGTGTTTATAGAATATTAAAGAAGAGAGATTTAATACCCGCTCCAAATCATATTCTAATAGAAGCATCTAATGAATTTAAAGATAAAACACAGTTTGTACATCAAATGTGGCAAACAGACTTCACATACTTTAAAATTATTGGATGGGGTTGGTATTATTTAAGCACGATTTTAGACGATTACAGTCGCTATATTATTCATTGGGAACTATGTGATTCTATGGAGGCTAATGATGTAAAAAGAACCGTAGAAACAGCTATAAACAAGGCAAAACTCAAATCAAAAGCAAAACCTAAGTTATTATCTGATAATGGACCTTGCTACATCGCAAAAGATTTAAAAATCTTTTTAGAGAATGATATGAAAATGAAACAGGTACATGGTAGGCCTCTACATCCTCAAACACAAGGAAAAATTGAGAGATATCATAGAACAATGAAAAATGTTGTAAAACTTAATAATTACTATCATCCTGAAGAGCTAATAGAGGCTATTGAGGTTTTTGTAGAAAACTACAATAATAACAGGTATCACGAGGCTATTAGTAACCTAACTCCTAAGGATGTCTATTATGGTAATTCAGATAAAATATTAGAAAAAAGAGCTGTATTAAAACAAGAAACTTTAACTAAAAGAAGGCAGTTGTATAATCAACAAAAAGTAATAAATTTATAACTAATACACTATCTTATATTTACGTGCTAAAAGTCTACATTAGTTTGAAGACATACA
>NZ_JBBPHM010000046.1:0-2337 GCF_038039755.1 Myroides sp. C1519 | reverse complement strand
TTTAAGGGATACACTTCGAAATTTATTATTTAAACAAATCCCTCAAAAAGGAAATGATACTGTTCAAATTAAAGAAATTTTAAATTATGAACAACCTTCTAAATATATTGTGAGAAATACTGACTATTCTTCTGATATAGAGTTAACTCCAGTATTAACTGCGAATAAGGCTTTTATACTCGGATATACTAATGAGAACTTTGACATTTATAATAAAGGACAATGTATAATTTTTGATGATTTTACAATGGCTATAAAATTTGTCGATTTTCCATTTAAAGTAAAATCTTCAGCAATAAAGATTCTAACTGTAAAAGATAACATAAATTTAATATATATATTTGAATATCTATCTTTTTTGAAATTAGCTTCAAATGAACATAAACGTCATTATATATCAGAAGTTGAACAACTTGTTTTAATACTTCCTAGTGAGAATGAGCAAAATAAGATAGCTAATCTATTAACATTAGTTCAAAATAAACAAGATATTGAAGCGCAAAAAGTTATGCTTTTAACTAAGCAGAAAAATTATTTATTAAGCAATTTATTTAAATAAATTGCTTAATAAATAGCTCTTTTGATCTTTAAAAAATTTTAATATTTGATATTCAGTTATTATTTTCGTGTTAAGAGAAGACAGAAAATATGCTATCTTTTCTTGTTCTTCTTTACAAGGAACATTTATTGGCATGGATAAAAACATTGGTAATCTCAACGACTTGACAGTAGATCCTACAGCTTGAGATTGAAGATATTGATTATTATTAAGCATGTGAAAAAATAAATATTTCCCTATAATATTTTTAAAATCAAAAATAGCGTATGCTCGTTGATGCAAGTCAAATTTTCCATTATAGTATTTTGGTTTAAACTCTTGTCCTTCTCCTGGTACTATTATAGCTTCCTTGTTAAATAAATATTTATTACTAGTTCTAGTGTCTTGAGATCTATCAAAGAAAATATACTTACCATTCAAAATAGAGTCTTCTTTATTTGATGAACCTGTTGTTATAGTTGAAAGATTACCAAGTACATTTTTATTCCAAATAGGAAATGATTCTTCTTTATTCGTTTTAAAACTTACCTCTTGTTTAAAAATTTTACTACTAATTGTATCCACAAAGGATCTTAAATCCTTAATTAAAGGACTTTGTCAAAAGTTATTTCAAAACGAAAATAATAAAGATTGGTCTGAGCAATTCTTAGAAAATGTACTAGAAGAACGCAAAGAAGTAAATACAAATAATTATACTGTACACTCTGTATCAGTAAGCAAAGGAGTAATTAATCAAGTTGAATACTTAGGGAGATCATTTGCGGCTAAGGATACAACGAACTACAATGTTGTCCATTATGGTGATATCGTATATACAAAAAGTCCAACAGGAGAGTTTCCTTATGGCATTATCAAACAGAGTTTTATAAAAGAGCGAGTAGCTGTATCTCCTTTATATGGAGTGTTTACAGCAAAAAACATTTATATGGCAAATATTTTACATTTTTACTTTAGCAATCCTATAAATGTACAGAATTATCTACAAAGTATGATTCAGAAAGGAGCTAAGAATACTATTAGTATTACAAATCAAAATTTCTTAAAAAAGAAGCTTTATTTACCAACTACTGAGAAAGAAGTAAAGAAAATATCTTCTCTATTAAGTACAGTTGAGTCTAAAAAGGCACTTGAGATGAATATACTTGAAAGATTACAGAACCAAAAAAAGTATTTTCAACAACAGATGTTTACCTAATAAAAAAGGCAAGAAATATTAATCATTTCTTGCCTTTTTTACTTATATGAATAACTCTTTTAATAAAAACTGTTTCTGTAAGTTTAATTGATTTAAATTCTGTTTCTCTATTTCTATCTTTTTATCAATAGAGGATAAGAGATCTTCGATTTTATCTTGTTCTGTGGGAGAAGGACAATAAATCAAGGCTTCACCATAGTCTTTAAAATAAATGTGAGGAATACCAGAGCCAACTTTATATTTCTCGAAATTGAAAAATTTCAAACAATATAGAATATACTTTAAGTTTACTTGTGACTTAATTGTTAAATAATTTAAAGTACCAATAACTGAGAACTTATTCGTAGCATATTGAACTTTTCCAACTCCAGAACCATCTTTAATAATCAGTATAGCATCTTTATCAATTTGATAATCTGCTGTATAAGTAATGATTCCTGTAGCTCCATAAACTGGATGAATTCCTTGTTGAGTAATAACATTAGATTCTGTTAATGATGAAGAATAACATTTAACAAAATGGTTTAATTTTGTATTTGGCACCTGTTTTAAAATAAGATCAATACAAAGTCCTTTAATTAAT
>NZ_JBBPHM010000045.1:0-4291 GCF_038039755.1 Myroides sp. C1519 | reverse complement strand
AAAGTAGAAAAATTAATTTCATTATATATTTTTCCTTCAAGAATTCCTATTTGTCCTCCCCAAAAACTTACCTCTCCTTTATTTTGAGAAAAACAAAATAAAGGAGATATTAACAAAGCTAATATGATATATTTCTTCATGACTTAAAATTTTAAAGAAACGCCTTTCCATTTACCATCATAGACCATTCCATACATATCTAATTTTACAGGTTGATTATTTTTAAAATCAATAGTAGTTTTTAAAATATTTTTATAATCAAAATTAAAACCAGTTCCAAAAACATAAGTAACAGGAGGAGACATAAGTCCCCAGTCGAATGTCTTAGATATAGAACTTGTATTGCTCTTTATAGTTGATAAATCATAATAATTTAAAATAAATTTATCATTTACACCTACAATAACAGCAACTTTTTTTTGTTCAGATTTTAATACTTTAACAACAGCTCCTAAAATATCTTTATAAAAAATAAGATCAATTTGTTCCTTAGTGATGTTATCACTTGGTAATACCATTTCTACTACAGCATCTACTGTTTTATAGAAAAAAGGAGGAAGAGAAGGAAAATCTTTCTTCTGTTGACCAGTGATATTAAAAACTGAACCATTTTTTTCAAGTTTATAAATTTTGTCGTTTGCAAAAAACAAAGGTGGCGGCGGAGTAGTGTGATTTTTCATAAAAACAGTATTCATTGAAGGAAATTCCCAAGACATGGATTTTATACCCATAGCAAGATTACCTGTTTTTTGTGCTCTCCAAATACCAGTCCAACCTTTTTTTTGATTTTTAACTTTAGTACCAACACTAAATGCAAGGAAATAGTTTTGATAATAATATTTCACTTTGATTCTACTGTTAGACTTATATTTGTAAAATGTCACATAGTTTTCATTTCCAAAGATGTTACCTATAATATTTTTGTGAATTTTTCTTGTTTCAAGATTTCTTAATCCTTCTTGGAATTTACTATCATAATGAGAAGGCGCATAGTTATCTCCACCAGTACCTCCACCAGTACCTCCACCAGTACCTCCATCTTTATCTGGATCATAAGGAGTTGGGAGCATAGCATATGTAGAGTAAAAATATTCTACATCATTGTTTATTACAGAAAAATCACCATCAGTATAGCTGTTTAAATGCTTTTTAATTACTTCTATGGAAGTTTTTTCTGGGTATAATTTTATTTTTTCATTATTAAGATAAGCTATTAAAGCAGAATACTTAGATTCATGAGTTCTAAATAAACCTACATCAGTGTATTTATAAATATCATCACCTATTTTTATTTCTCCTTTATCGTTTAATAATTTAGCGAAATCATCATCTAATATAAAATCTTCAATTTCTTCAGGATCTCCTGAAGTATCCTCGTTTGGATCAAAAGGTTCATCATCATCATCATCATTTAATACACTTTTAGAATAATTAAAATTTTGATTTTCTATAGTAGAATCCATTAGAGACTTAAATGACTTTCCTCCCATATTATCTAATGAAAAAGAAGAATCTTTTTCTTCTTTTATTTTTTCATAAATTTTTCTAAACTCATCTACGGAGTTAAATTTTAGCATATTACCAATTACCTCTATATTAGAGTCTTTATCTGGGGATTTATCATATTCAGAGCTACAAGAAAACAGCAATACTGAGGTAAATAATGTTAGTAAAATTTTTTTCATAAGCAATATTTATTAAGTGTTAATATTAAGTAAATGTAATATTATTTATGAACAATCAAAACGAACATTAAATAAATTTTTTATTGTTTTAGATATGTATTTGGTAACATAAGTTTTATTTTTTTAAAAAAAAACATATTTATATTGATTTTATTTTTTTGTTTAATTGTTAATTAAAATATAATGATAAGAGGTGTTTTTTACATTATATAAAAATCTGTCATTGTTCATGATTACTTGAAGTTTGCCAATACATTGGCTAAACTTTGACTTTCTTTTACCCTTTTATCGTTTACGCCTTTTTCAATTGCTTGTTTCTTTTTCAACAAAGCATTTTGCGTATCATCTAAGAGCTTTTTAAGCGATTTTATAACATATCCTTTCGGATTATTAGTTTCGCTCGCAAATCGTCTTAAATCAGCTAATTTATCTATTAATTCGCCTTTTTCTAAAACTTGATATAAACTCTCGAATAAATCGCAGTTGTTTTTTATCTCTTTTTCTGTGAATGCGTATTGAGCCATTAAATACTCCTTATCCGTTGGCTCAAGATAAAAGCGTGTTGACATCTGTTTGCCTAATTTCTTGCCTTTTAAAGCGTGATTTTCTTTATCGGCTTGGTAGATAGGGATAAACTGTAAAGACGTGATTTTACGCCCCGTTTTAAGTGGCTTATAGATGAATGTATAAGGGCTTTTTTCGTCAAGTTCTTTTTTTGCAGGCTCTACAACATAACGCAAAAAGTCAGCGGTAAGTTTATATTTATTGGTAATTCCAAACATTTCTTTGAGTGTATCAATACTGTAATTAATAGGCTTAGCTTGGTTTGAAAACAGCTCATAAAAACGCATTGAATACTCACTTTGAAAGAGCATTGCAGTTGCAAGTTCATATTTGCGATAACCTTTAGAGAAGTCCATAAAACATTCAGCAATTAAAGGCGACAAACGGAAAGACACAACCGAGTTTCCCCCATCTTTGATAATCTTAGGGCGTTCCAAGAGATTTAAAGATTGCCAAGACTTCTTATCTTCATATTGTATAATTTTCTTTTGCAAGCTTGTGAAAGCATTTTTTATTCGGGTATAGTTTTCATCTTTTTCGTCAGCCAATACCGCAGATATAGGCATTGTTATATCGTAATCTTCTAAAGTGGTTATTTGAACACTATAACGTTGGTTTAGTTTTTTACCCTCTGTCATAGCCTGCAACAGTTCTACAATACGATATAAAATACGTTTTTCATACACTGAATAATCATACTTAGCAGTAGTAAGTATGTAGCTTTGTAATACTTCTTTGTTGTTTATAATCATATTGTTAAGTTGGTTAATATGAGTCATTGAATGCAAATATAAGTATAAATATGAGTTACATAAATACAATTCATATAAACCATTCAAAAACTCATAGTTAAAAGTATATAGAACCATTCAAAAACTCATAGTTAACCATTCAAAAACTCATAGTTCAGAAATCTAAAAACGCTCAAACTCCCAATAAAATAAGGGCTTCCCGAAGATTTGTAAAAAGCTGGATAAGTTATAATCTATAAGCTATGATTATTTTATTTATAATTATAGTCTTTTTAAGGAAGTTAATGTATTGAAATCCAGTATTTTATGTCATTTTGTCAGTAGTGAAAGAAAAAAATCAAATCAAATCATACCTAAGTAAATAAGGGGGCGTGATACATCGAATCATTATGTATGTTGATTGTCAATGTATTAGCTATTTAATTATGACTTATTGAATACTAAAACTTTTAAAATCGTGTTTAGTGAAGAGAAAAATATTATTTGTGACGCTTGTTTTTAGGTTTTTTCGAACAAGACAAGTTTATAATTATAGATTTGTGTATTTATAGATTTGTATAAAAATTTCACACAAAAAAAGAGGAGGTTTCCTCCTCTTTTTTTTGTGCGATAAATTTGTTTATAAGATATAGAGATAATATTTTTCTCTTCACTAAACACGATTTTAAATAGTCGTTTTTTTAGATTGCAAGATGTGTATTTGTAAAGCAAATACTTATTGCCACAAAAGTGGAGGAGGGGGCGGAACTCCCCATATTAAACAGAAAAAAAACTTATTTAGTAATATATTAGAAATAATAAAAAAGAAAGGAGCTAACTCAAAAGAATTAGCCTTTTTTTTTTATAAATCGAATCCTATTAAAGCTCCTAACTGGATTCCTAGTTTATTTTCTTTAGAGTTTATTGTTTTTGTATTTAAAAAACGCTCATATCCTATACCAAAGAAAAACTCATAATTAATGTTCTTATTGAAATTTCGTTTTATACCAAAAGTAGGTATAATAGATATTTTCTCTATATCTCTATCTTTATAATCATCCAATGTGGACCATTTAGGAGTATATGAGGTATTTAATGATATATAGTTAGAGGAGTTGTATAAGATGTTTTTATTATTTGAAAATCTTTTATTTTTATTATAATTCCATTTAGGATTTAGTTCTATTTTTGATGATAAAAAAAAATCAGAATTATCAATTCCTCCTACAAGACCAATACTTGTTTTTAGTGAAAACAAAGTAGAAAAATTAATTTCATTATATATTTTTCCTTCAAGAATTCCTATTTGTC
>NZ_JBBPHM010000044.1:0-5044 GCF_038039755.1 Myroides sp. C1519 | reverse complement strand
AGCTAATTTAAACCTCACCTTCTCCCCTGCAGCATCAATCTTCATTAAATAAATACCTGTTGCCAATTCACTAATATCAATTACAGCGCGATTTGTAGCTCTAACATTAACCGATTTTACCAACTTATTAGACAAATCATAAATATCAACTTGTGAAAACTTAAATATCTTACCCTTAGCGATCTCGATATTAAACACGTCCTTTATAGGATTAGGCCATATAATAAAATCATTTTCAGACACAAGTGATTCAACAACTTCCCCACTTATCCCCTTCATTTCATCATTACTCACAAGTAAAGAAAAATCTTGACGACCTGTCTGTAGCTCTCCTTTATGAGAAACAACAATCTCATATACTCCAGCTTCAGCATTATCTATTTCTATTTTTTCAACATTATCCACATCATTATCCCCTTTCACAGCTCTTAAGTCGTTATAATTTTTATTTAATAACCAAGGAAAATACGCAACACCATCCTTATAAACTCTTAAATCCAAATCATTTACTAAGGCTTTTGCTTGTCGATTTGTTCTAAAATCATAATGAGGAGAATCTTGTTCAACATCAGTCCACACTAACGTAACAATCAAACTATTAGTGTTTTCTGTCAAAATAAACTTCTGTTTAAACTCCCCTTCATTCAATAATACTCTTTCCTCTATTATAGCATTTTCACCAAGAGAATTAATCATTAAATCAACTCCTTTTTTCGCATTAATCACCCCCCATCCAATCTGATTATTAGGCGATTTTTGTCTTAAATAATCTGCCGAATGCACCATAACTCCCTTCATTGTAGCTGCTTTATAAGGAAACTGTCTATTTTCAATAGCCCATTGTTGCCATAATGTCAAAATTCCAGAAACAACAGGAGCAGCCATAGAAGTTCCACTCATTTTAGCATACCTTATGATACTTGGTTCTGCAGTCAAAGGCTCAGGATTAGCGTATCCAGAAGAAATCACACGCACACCATTAGCAGCTATATCAGGCTTAATTCTAAAATCACAAGAAGGTCCGAAACTACTAAAATCCGCTACTTCATTTGCACCTACCTCATTTACACCAGTCGCAGCAACAACAATTACATTTTTAGCATTAGCTGTACCCAACAATAAATCATCTCCATGCTTTGACTCATTTACTAAATCAAATTCCAAACGATCATTACCTGCAGAAACTACGGATTGAAAATAAGGATAAGTATAAGCTACTCTATCAAACTTAGATGCCTCTTTATTATAAACCCCAAAATAATTAACAGGAACAAGGGGGATAAGATCCTCATCAACTGCCGCTAAACCATAAGAATGATTAGAAACTAATAAGCCTTCTTTAGCCATTGCGACCATTTCAGATGCATCATTAATCCAATCAAAACTTACAACCTTAGCATTTGGTACCATACCTTTTGCTTTATTAAATACACCTTTTGCTTTAATTGTTCCAACAACGTGAGTTGCGTGATTTCGCGATTTTTGATTAGCCTTTAATTCCTTCTCAGTCATATTTTCTAAAGAAGATATAGCATCACCAAGCTTTACCTCGCTTACTCCATTAACAATAAACTCTCTATGTATATCTAAAGCAACTTGTCCATCCCACACACCAACAATCATATTCTGACCATCCAGTGTAATTCCTAAATCCTCTTTAATAGCCTCAACTTGATTTACTCTTCTTGATTCAAGGTTGCTTGTTGTATAATACAAGGGAAAACCATCTTCAGAAATTCTTTTAATCTGAAAAACACGTCCATCACTAAAAACACCTTTCTCTTCTCGCTTACTCCTCTTTAAAAATTCAGAAATTTTTTCTCTATCCCTTTTATCTTCACTTTGAAATTTAGAAATAAGCAATTTCCCTTGCTCCGTATCATAAGATAAAGCTAATTCTTTTCGAACAGTAGCATTTTGTGCACTAACAGATAAGGTAAAAAACGATAAAAATAAGATAGAGTGAATTCTTTTCATTTAAAAAAGTTGACAATTATAAGTGTTTAAAAACAGTAAACAACTAATATAGTAATAGATGATTTAAAAAGATAATCTTTTATCTAAAAACTATTTAGCAGACAAAAGTACTACAAAATACCAATATGATTGCTAAAATCAAGTAATCATATCCGAAAAGGTTATATATTTTCTATATTTGAAACAACTAACAATTACCCTTAACAAATATGAAAGTTAAAAATGCAGTTATTGGTGTTGTTGCAGGAGCGTCATTATTCTCGATTTCTTGTAACAAGACTAAATCTGATGCTACAGAAACAGTAGATTGGAATGAAAACAATGCTTTCTTTGCAGAAAGTACACTACCTTATTTTACAGCAGACTTTGACAAAATCAAGAACAAAGACTTCAAACCTGCTTTATTAGAAGGAATGCGCCGTCAAATGGAGGAAATTGACAAAATATGCGCTAATACAGAAGAACCAACTTTTGCCAATACTTTAGAGGCTTTAGAGCGTTCAAGCGACTTATTTGACCGCGTTAGCTCAGTATTCTTCTTATTAACAGGAGCACATACAAACGATGAACTAAAAGCAGTTAATGCTGAATTAGCACCTAAGTTTGCAAGTCATAGTGATGGTATTTACTTAAATGATGCCTTATTCCAACGCATTAAAAAGTTACACGACAATCAAGCGGCATTAAACTTAAATGAAGAACAAGCTCGTTTATTAGATGTTTACTATGAAAACTTTGAAAAAGCAGGAGCTAATTTAAGTGCTGAAGACAAAGAAAAATTAAAACAATTAAACCAAGACATTGCTACATTAAACAATGACTTTGGCGATAAATTATTAGCAGCTACAAAAGAAGGTGGTGTTAAATTCACAAAAGAAGAATTAGCAGGTTTAAGTGACGAAGAATTAGAGTCTATCAAACAAGCAGACGGAAGTTATTTAATTCCACTTAACAACACAACACAGCAACCCGATTTAGACAACCTAACAAATAAAGAGTCAAGAAAAAAACTATTTGAACAAGCGTGGATACGTGCTGAAAAAGGAGATACAAACGATACAAGAGCTACAATCATTACTTTAGCAAAGAAAAGAGCTGAAAAAGCTAAGTTAATGGGCTTTGCTAATTATGCAGAATGGAGTTTACAAGGAACAATGGCAAGCACACCTGCAAATGCTATTCAAATCCTAAAAGACCTTAGTCCATATGCTGTTGGCAGTGCTAAAGAAGAAGCAAAAGATATTCAAGCTTTAATCAACAAAGAAGCTGATCCTTTTACACTAACTGCAGCAGATTGGAATTACTACGCTGAAAAAATCAGAGAGGACAAATTTGCTTTAAACCAAAATGAGTTAAAACCATACTTTGAAATGAACGCTGTATTAGAAGACGGTGTTTTCTTTATGGCTAAACAGCTTTACGGTCTAACATTTAAAGAACGAAAAGACATTCCGGTTTGGCAAGAAGATGTAAAAGTATATGAAATCTTCAACGAAGACGGAAGTCAAGTAGGATTATTCTATACAGACTACTATCAAAGAGATTCTAAACGTGGAGGAGCTTGGATGAGCAATATCGTAGGACAATCAAAATTACTTAACCGTTTGCCAGTAATTTATAACGTAGGTAACTTCCCTAAGCCAGCAGCAGGACAACCTACATTATTATCACAAGATAACGTAATTACAATGTTCCACGAATTTGGACACGCTATACACGGATTTTTTGCAAACCAAACGTACCCAACATTATCAGGTACAAATGTATCTCGTGACTTTGTAGAGTTCCCTTCACAATTCCACGAGCACTTTGCTTTTGAACCTTCCGTTTTAAAGAACTACGCTAAGCACTATAAAACAGGAGAAGTAATTCCACAAGCATTAGTAGATAAAATGAAAAATGCAGCTACCTTTAATAAAGGTTATAGTATGACTGAGTTATTAGGAGCTTCATTACTTGATATGGAATGGCATACAATTAGTGTTGATGCTGAAATTACTGATGCTATCGCTTTTGAACAAGCAGCTTTGAAAAAATATGGATTAGACCTTGCTACAGTTCCGCCAAGATACCGTTCTACTTATTTCAACCACATTTTTGCAGGAGGATATGCAGCAGGATATTACTCTTACAAATGGTCAGAAATGTTAGACTTTGACGCTTACGCGTGGTTAGAACAAAATGGAGGAATGACGCGTGCAAACGGACAAGTCTTAAGAGACAAAGTATTCTCAAGAGGAAACTCTGAACCATTAGACAAGTTATACAAAGACTTCAGAGGTAAAAACCCAAGCATAGACGCTTTATTGCACTATTCTGGATTTACAAAATAAAAAAATCAAAAAGGGCTAATCTCAACAGATTAGCCCTTTTTTACTACTCAGTAATTATCGGCAACGATTAAGCCTTTTATACTTACTAAAAACAGAAAAACTCTATTTAGTTAATAAGCTTTCAAGCACATCTAATCGTGCTTTCAAAATATTCACTTCGTCTTGCATTTTATCTAATGCTCCTTGTTGTTCAATAGTATGTAAATATAATTCTTCAATCTTCTCTAATTGTTGAATTGATAATTCGGTAAAATCAATTAAATACCTTCCATCTTCAGTACGTTCAATATCAGAAATCTTAGTTACTCCTGGCAAGTGATTATACTTTTCAATGAAATCTTTCACATAATCTAAAGACTTAAATTCATATGTTAAATTTAAATCAGTTGAACCTGTAAAGTACTTTTCAAATACGTAATCTGCAAACACAGAATTTGCAGAGAAAAATTTACCTGAAACAAGCACATCTCCATCAACAGAAAGCTTAGTATTTGTTGCCTTTGAATTTGTCAACAAAGTATTTCCTCCAATTGCAACACTTCCCCTATGGGCTATTTCAGCAGCATCTTCTGTTGCAACAACTTCCGTCCCTTGATTTAACCAAGGATTCTTGCCTTTATCTGTCACAACTTTCTCAATTTCAGTAATCACTTTCTCTTCTTTGATAATCTCGGGAAATGTATTGATTACATCTTGTGTAACAGTAATTTTTGTAGACGCCGCCTTGCCTGTCT
>NZ_JBBPHM010000043.1:0-5173 GCF_038039755.1 Myroides sp. C1519 | reverse complement strand
CGAGTTTGACTTACAATGAAGGAACAAATGCTCTAACATATGTAAACTCAAACGGGTCTTCAGAGACAATTGATTTAGGCAAGTTGGTTTCAGCTAACGAAACTGTTACAGTATTAGTTAAAAATACAAATGGTTCTTATACTTACTATAACGAAAAAGAAGTAGGAGCAGATGGTAAACCAGTTAATGGTGCTACTGGAGTTAATATTGATCCAAAAGAAGTTTCAGTTGAATTGAATAAGACAACACATCAATATGAGTTTAAAAATGCTGAAGGAGTTGTAATTGGTTCAATAGATATGAATGCTTCTAATGTAGCAATTGATAATAAAGTAGGCTTTACATCAACAGATGTTCAAGGTGCTTTAGAAGAGTTGTTAAAAAACATTAAGGCAGTTGAAAGTACAAAAGGAGATTTAACTGTAGCTGGTGGTCTTGAGTTTACTGATCAAAGTAATGGAACAGGAAAGTTACTGGCTAATGCTGGAATTCAAATTGCTGACAAAGGTATTTCAGCAGATAAGCTAACAGCTGGAACTGGAGAAGCAGGAAGAGTTGGTATTGCAGATAAAGAAGGAAACGTTACCTATCAAAATTTTGAAACAGTAGTACAAGGAAATCAAAAAACAGTTGTTTTAGTAGATGGTACAAATACTACAGTTGAAAGTAAAGTTGATTCAAAAGATGCTAACAACACAATTTGGAATGTAAATGTTGCCACAGCAAAAGGAGCTGCTAATAATGCCGAGTCTGTTTTAGGTTTAGTAAAAGAAGCAAAAACAAATCCAACTGTTATTATTTCTCAAGAAGGAGAGTTGTCTGTTAATCTAATGACAACAAACTCGATCAAAGAAGTAAATGGTAAATATGATGTGTTGACTGATGATGTAATCATCTTAGGGAATGCAGTAAATGGAGATGTAACGATTACTTTACCAACAGCTAACACAGCGAATAAAGGAAAAAAATACACAATTAAAAAACAAGATAAGAACGAAGATAACTATGTAACTGTTTTCGGAGCGATAGAAGGATTACAAGAGGTTTATACAGCCTTGCCATATTCTGGATGGGACTTCGTTTCTAACGGATCACAGTGGATAATCGTTAACAAATTATAATCACCTTACTTAACATAACAAAACACATGAAAAAATTAATATTATCTGCTTCAGTAGCATTTTCAGTTCTTGCAACTACAAACGTATCAGCTCAACAAGGTTTTGGAACAAATGCTCCACATAAATCATCAGCTGTTGATATCGTTTCTTCAAAACGAGGTTTATTGATTCCACGTATTGATATCGCTGAGTTAGACAAGGCTGCTCCTGTTTCTGATCCTGCAGATGCGTTGATGGTTTATAATAAAGGAACTCAAACTGCTCCAGGTTTTTACTATTGGGATGCAAAATTTAATAATAATACTGGTAGATGGGTACGTTTTGTATCTTCTAATTCAGGTAGTGCAGTTACAGTAACAGAAGGAAATAACGTTACAGTTGAAAAAACTACTAATGGACATGATACTGATTATAAAGTTAGTGTAAAAGGAGGTGATAAAGACGGAAAGGTTTTAGTAACTAAGATAGATGGTAGTAATAGTACAACGGTTTGGATTGATCCAAAAGAGTTTGTATCTAATGCTGTTAGTGCTACAAACGGTTTAACTGTAGTTAATGATAAAGAAGGAAATAGCCAATTTGAATTAGGTGGAGCTTTAACTAAAGACTTAACGACTATTGGTACTGGAAATGGAAAGAATTTAGCAATTATTGGATTAACAGATGTTTCTGATAAATTTGATGGGAAAGAGCAAAAGATCGTAGTGATGGGGGCAGATGGAATTTTAAAAATTACATCTCCGAAATCATTAATTGAAGAGTCTATCAAGAATGGAGATATTACAGGAAGAGGGTTAACTTCAAGTTCTATTGTTGTTAGTGAAAAAGGAAAAAATGCTCTTTTACAAGATGTAGTTATTGATATTAAAGGAGGTAGTAAAGCAGGTCAAGTTCTTGTTACAAAAGGTGATGGAGATAATGCCACGACTGAATGGATTGATGCTTCTAACTTAGGAAATACTGTTACAGCAAATAATGGTTTAACTAAGGATGAACAAAATAATATCAAATTAGGAGGAATACTGATAAGTCCAACTAAAATTACTTCAGATAAGACAAATACATTAGCAATTGCAGGTTTAGAAAATGCTGGTAAAACGACAGAAACTAATAATATTGTAGTTGCAGATAAAGATGGTGTTTTAAAACAAGCTTCGGCAAAGGATTTTGTAGAAGATGCTATTTCTAAAGGAAATTTAGAAGCTAAAACATTAACTACTGATGGAGTTATTGTAATTGGAGAGAACGGTGAAGCAAAAGAAACAACAGCGACTAATTCATTATTAGCTGATGTTAAGTTAAACATAGGTAAAGATAAGATTACAGCAGACCATATTGCTACAGGTGCAGTTACATCAGATGAGATTGCAGATGGTACTATTCAAGCTGTGGATATAGCTAAAGCAGACCCAACATCTGTTTTAGTAACAGGTACTGATGGTGTTGTGAAATGGGAAAAGCAATCTGCTTTAAATAATAAAGATACGTATACAGGTACAGCGCCAATTGCTATTAATGCTGGTACTGATAATACAACAGGTGGTAAAGATTATACTATCTCTATTGCTAATGCAAAGGCAAATGGAAAAGACAATACTGCTGGTGTTGTAAAAGAAGCAGAAAATGATCCAACAATTAATTTTGCAGATGGAGTAGCAACTGTAAATATTAAAAATATATCTGCAACACAAGGTAGAGGATTAACATCAACAAGTATTACTGTTACAGGTGGAGAGAAAGCATTGTTACACGCTGCAAGTATTGAGATTACTCCAGGTGCAACAGATGGAATGGTGTTAGTTACTACTGGTACTGATACAAAGACAACGAAATGGATTGATGCTTCTAACTTAGGAAATACTGTTACAGCAGATAATGGTTTAACTAAGGATGGTAAAAATAACATCACATTAGGAGGAGCACTAACAAGTCCAACTGAAATTACTTCAGATAAGACAAATACTTTAGCAATTAAAGGATTACAACCTGCAACAGGAGCTAATAAAGTTGTAGTGGTAAATGGTGAAGGAGTTTTAGCAACTGTAAATCAATCAATGAGTCCAACAGTAATTAATTCAACTACTAATATTTCTAAAATAGATGGATATAGTCCTCTAACACCAGAGGTGGTAATAGAAGTAGAAATTGGTACTACTGATATTAATTTAGAATTACCAACACCATCAGGAGCAGAAGGACAAACAATTAGTGTGAAAATTGTGAATACAGTAGAGCCATCTGCTTATTTGAATATCAAAGCAAATGGGACAGAATTAACTTACGGAGCAATGCCATTCCAAGGTTGGATTATTAAATCTAACGGTAGTAAATGGATCATTGTAGGGCGTAACTAATTAAAAAAACACAACAAAATGAAAAAATCTTATATAGGATATGCAGGACTTGCTTTAGTACTTTCTTTAAGTGCTGAGCAAGCTCATGCACAACAAGGATTCGGAACGGATAAGCCACATAAATCTGCAGCAGTAGATATTACATCTCCTAAAAGAGGTTTGTTAATTCCACGTGTATATTTAAAATCTACAAAAGATAAAGAAACGGTAAATGATCCTGCCCAATCATTGATGGTATATAATGAAAATACTCAAAATACTCAAAATGACGTAACTCCTGGTTATTACTATTGGGATATTGATCGTTGGGTACGTTTTGCAAAACAATCTGATGTTACTGAAATTACTTTAAAAGGTGATGCTGTAGGAAAAACAGGAGAAACAAAGGTTGTTGCTATTCAGGGTTCACAAGTAAGTGAATCAAAGCCTATTGCTAATCAAGTTTTGACATTTGTAGATGGTAAATGGACACCAACTACCATTACGGCTTCACAATTAAGTGATGCTAAGAATTTGTCTGCAGCAGATGGGGATAATGCTACTATTGAAGTGGTTGCAGGTGGTGTGAAAGCTACGCTTGTAGAAACTTCTTTAAGAGTTAAAAACGAATCTATTACTTCTGCGCAAATTAAAAATGGAGAAGTAAAAACGGAAGATTTAGCTGATAAAAATGTAACTGCTGGTAAATTAGTAGCCGATCCGAAAGATGAAGGTAAGGTTGCTGTTGTTCAGAAGGATGGATCGGTTAAGTATGAAAACTTAGCATCTTCTCTTGTAACAGGACAAGATGTAACTGTTGCAAGTGATAAGGTTGTGTTAAGTGAGGGAGCAAAAGGAGCTGCATTGAAAGCATTCACAATCGATGTTGATGAAAAGAAGTTAAGTTTACAGAATATAGGAGGGAAAGTAACTAATGATCAAATTACACCTGGTACTGCTGCTGGGCAAGTATTGATTACTGATGGTACTACAACTAAATGGGTTGATCAATCTACTTTAATTACAGCTACAACTAATGAGTTGGCGCTTAATGGAAGCGCACTTACAAGTACTGTAAATGATGTTGCTTCATCTGTAGATTTAGAACCGGCTATTCAGACTGGTCAAAAAACGGTGGAGGTTGTAAATGGAACAAACACAACTGTTACTAAAACACCTGCTGAAGGAGGAAAACACACTACGTACGCTGTAAATGTTTCTCAGGAAGCTATACAAGCAGTCCAAAAAACGACAACTGTTGTTGGTACAGATAATCTTGTTACTGTTACACCTACTGTTGATAATAATAATACGGAGTACAAAGTAAGTATTAATAAGGCAGAGATTTTAAAAGATCAAGTTAATACAGTTGTTAGAGCTGGTAATGGAGTTATTGTTTCAGACGGGAAAGCGACTCCAGAAAAAGATGGTAAGGAAGTTTTCTATGATGTAGCTATTGATACAAACGGAGCTACAAAAGGACAAGTATTAACTATCGAAGGAGAAGGTGATAACAAAACAGTAAAATGGACAACACCTGCTGCTGATAAGGACACTAATATCTATAATGTTGATGGTACTTTGGCAGGTAATCGTACGGTTAATATGGATCGAAAGTCATTGAATTTTAAAGATGGCGATGCAAGTATTAGGTTTTATAATAATGAAGTCATCTTGACTTTTTAGTTTTGTAAAACTTTTTCAGTCCTATAACAATAA
>NZ_JBBPHM010000042.1:0-5525 GCF_038039755.1 Myroides sp. C1519 | reverse complement strand
TCTTGTTTGATTACTATTTTCCATTTTTAACTGTTTTAAAACTGTACAGTTATTTTAGGACGGGTCAATAGCTTAATGACCTTGTTTTGAAAAGGTAAGTAAGAAATGGGAAATAGCTAAATTATACTGTGATTACGACTGAGTGATTAGAAGGATTTTGCTCTGTATCTGTCATCTTTTATAGGAATGAGAAAAACAGCTTAGCAATTTTGTGTTTACAGTAAATAAGTTAAAAGCGTAGAAAGTTTATCTAAAAGAGATAATGACTTATGTTTACAAAAGTACAAAATAAGTTGGTAAATAATTTCTATTTTTACCTTTTAATAACCAAACAACATAATGAAGAAACTATTTTTACTGTTAGCATTGTGCCTTAGTACAATGGTCAGTGCACAAGAATTTAAAGACTATTTTGAAGATAAAACATTGCGATTAGACTATGTATTTGGAGGAGATGCCAAACGACAGTTTATTTTATTAGACGAGTTAGCTTCGTATCCACAATGGGCAGGGAGAACACATCACTTGGGTGAAAATGCACTAAAAGGTAATGGACAAGTACGCGTTTACGATGAGCAGAGTGATTTACTTATTTATACGAATAGTTTTAGTACTCTATTTCAAGAGTGGTTATCTACTGAAGAAGCACAACGAACTACAAAGAGTTTTGAAAACGTATTCTTAGTTCCATTTCCAAAGCATAAAGTGCGCATTGAACTTGTGTTATTTGATGAAAATGGCAAAGAGAAAGATACATTAGTTCACTATGTTGATCCAACTGATATGTTGATTCATCAAAAAGGAGTAGCGGATGTAACTGAACACGTATATTTACATAAAGCGAAAGATGAGGCAAAAGCGATCAATGTGGTTTTTGTAGCAGAAGGTTTTCAAGCAGGAGAGATGGATAAGTTTATGACTGCAGCTAAGGTTTCAATAGAGGAAATTTTAAAGCACAAACCGTTTGGCAAATTTGCAGATAACTTTAATTTTATTGCTGTAAAGAGTGCTTCTCAAGATTCTGGAGTAAGCGTACCTCGTAAAGGAGAGTGGCGTAAGACAGCCGTAGAATCAAATTTTGATACTTTTTATTCAGAGCGTTATTTGACTACTAACCGCATTAAAAAATTACACGATGTTTTGGCAGGTATTCCTTACGAGCACATTGTTATTTTAGCAAATACAGATGTGTATGGTGGTGGGGGAATTTACAACTCGTACACATTAACTACAACGGGGAATAAGGATTTTAAACCGGTGGTAGTACACGAGTTTGGTCATAGTTTTGCCGGATTAGCAGATGAGTATTTTTATGAGCAAGATGTGTTAAGTGATTTAATTTCGAATGTAAGCGAACCTTGGGAGAGAAACATTACAACACTTGTAGATTTTAATAGTAAGTGGAAGAAAATGTTGAAAAAAGGTACGCCAATTCCAACTGACGCTAAAGATGTGAAAAAATATCCAATAGGTGTTTATGAAGGATTAGCAGGAAGAAAGATTTACAAAGGAACATTGGATTGTAGAATGAAAACAAATCAATACCCAGATTTCTGTCCCGTTTGTCAGAATGCGATAGAAGAGTTAATTTTGTTTTATACAGAGTAATCATATTAGAAAGCTTCTCAGTAGAGAGGCTTTCTTGTTTTAAATAGGTAATACAAGTGAAGAATATATTATTATTGTCTGATACGCATAGTTGTATAGACGAGCATATTATGAAATATGTAGCACAAGCTGATGAGGTTTGGCACGCTGGAGATATAGGGGACTTAACAGTAACTGATACGATTAAGAAGGTAAAACCTTTGCGCGCTGTTTACGGAAATATAGACGGAGCAGAGGCAAGGTTAGAGTTTCCGGAAGAACAGTTTTTTGAGTGTGAAGGGATGAAGGTGTATATGATACATATTGGAGGTTATCCTGGAAAGTATAAAGCAAGTGTGAAACAAAGAATAATGACAGAACATCCAGGGATTTACATTTGTGGGCATTCACATATACTAAAGGTGCAATATGATCAGATGTTGGGAGTATTACATATGAATCCAGGAGCAGCAGGAATCAGTGGTTTTCATCAAGTGCGAACTATGCTGCGCTTTAAAATAGACCAAGGTAAGATTAGTGATTTAGAGATTATCGAATGGTCAAAAAACAAAAAAGCCGAACTTTAAAGTTCGGCTTTTTTAACGCACTAATAAACTAAGATATTAGGTTTATCTTAAACGATCTACTGATTTTACGAGATCTTCATCCTTCTTAATGGCTCTGTTTGCTAACACGATAAACAGGATAGAAATAAGAGGGAGGAACATTCCAATACCTTTCTCCGAAACAGTATCAACTGCTTCTCCAGATATGTTTAGTGATCTGTATATGAATAATCCTACTAGTATAAAATTTAATATTATATTCAAACGATTGATGACAAACTGTCTTTTGCGATTGTTATATCCTAAGATAGCTACTACTGTCATAGCAACTGATAATCCGAAAAGGATAGTAAACATAGGTATATGCATCGAATAGATTTCTGTACCCTCTCCATTAGTCCACAAAGGGAATATGAATGGTAAAACACCTACAAGTACAAAAACGATGATTAAGTAAACAGTTTGAATTCTTTGTAACATGATTTGTAAAAAATGAAATACAAAAATAACGTTTCTTTTTGTAAAAAACCTATTGTTTGTAAAAATTAATTCGTAATATTGCATCAGTACTGCCGTAAGTTCTTCATAATACGGCAATTCTATTTTAAATTCCCATCTTATTTAAAATATATAATTCAATATTTTTATAATCTATAAACATTTTTATGTTTGAAATTTCCGAATTAAAAAAAATGAAGGTTGCTGACCTTCAGGAGATTGCTAAAAAAGCCAAAATAGGTAAAATCGCTTCATTGAAGAAAGATGAGCTTATTACGCAAATTTTAGGTAGTCAAAAAGCAGATTCTAATGTTGCAAAGGAGAGTGTGAAAGGACCGAATACTGTTAATCCTAAGAAAGCTGCAACGCCACAAGAAGTTGGAGAGTCGAGCGATAAATCAAAGCGTCCAAGACTAAATAAACCCCAAGAAGAAGAGAGCAAGTTAGGAGCGAAGTTAGAACAAGCTTCTCAGGTGATTGCTGATAAACCTCATAGAAAACCCGCTGCAAAACAAAACGAAAAAAGAGTTTCTACTGATACAACAAGTACAGAAGAAAAAGCAGAAGGTGTGAGAGAGGCTAAGCCAGCTCATAATCGTGAAAATAAAAGGGAATTTAATAAAAAGAGAGGTGATGACTCTAATCGCCGCGATTCTCAAAAAAGAGATTTTAAAAATCAGAATAGAAATACAGTTGAGCCAACAGAGACAAAAGCAGTTTCTACTGTGGCTGATGTAGATACAGATGTTGCTGAGGTTAATGTTCTTGCTGAAACGAATCAAAATAATGATTCAGATCAAAATAAAAAGCCACACAATAATCAACAAAATAAAAATAATAACAACCATAATAATAAACGCAATAATTACAGAGAACCAGATTATGAGTTTGACGGAATTATTGAAAGTGAAGGTGTTCTTGAAATGATGCCTGATGGTTATGGGTTCTTGCGTTCTGCAGATTATAACTATTTATCTTCTCCTGATGATATTTACTTATCGCAATCTCAAATTAGATTATTTGGTTTAAAAACGGGAGATACAGTTAAAGGAGTGGTAAGACCTCCAAAAGAAGGAGAGAAGTTTTTCCCACTTGTAAGAGTATTAAAAATTAACGGACACGATCCACAAGCTGTGCGTGACCGAGTATCATTTGAACATTTGACACCTTTATTTCCTCAAGAGAAGTTTAATCTTGATGGAAGAAAAAGTACGGTATCAACTCGTTTAATGGATATGTTTGCTCCAATTGGTAAAGGACAACGTGGTATGATCGTTGCACAACCAAAGACGGGTAAAACGATGTTGTTAAAAGATGTAGCAAATGCTATTGCTGCGAATCACCCAGAGGCTTATTTAATCGTACTTTTGATTGATGAGCGTCCAGAAGAGGTTACAGATATGCAGAGAAGTGTAGATGCTGAGGTTATTGCTTCAACATTTGATGAACCTGCAGAAAGACACGTGAAAGTTGCTAATATCGTTTTAGAGAAAGCAAAGCGTTTAGTTGAATGCGGTCACGATGTTGTTATTTTATTAGACTCAATTACACGTTTAGCACGTGCTTATAATACGGTACAACCTGCTTCAGGTAAGGTATTGAGTGGTGGGGTAGATGCTAATGCGCTACAAAAACCAAAACGTTTCTTTGGTGCTGCTCGTAATATTGAAAATGGAGGTTCTTTAAGTATTATTGCAACAGCTCTTGTAGATACTGGTTCAAAAATGGATGAGGTTATTTTTGAAGAGTTTAAAGGTACTGGTAATATGGAACTTCAGTTAGATAGAAAACTTTCTAATAAGCGTATTTTCCCTGCAATTGATATTACTTCATCAAGTACAAGACGCGATGACTTATTATTAGATAAAGATGCTTTACAGCGCCTTTGGGTTATGCGTAATGTAATGGATAATATGAATTCTGTAGAGGCGATGACATCTATTATTGATAATCTAAGAAGGACAGATAATAATGATGATTTCTTGAAAACTTTAAACGAGAAATAGAGATAGTAATGACAAAATCTTATGCTTTGAAAGGAGTAGAGAGTTGTTATTTTAAATATAAAAAAAAGAGGATGTGTGAGCATCCTCTTTTTTTATGAGTATTTGGTAAATAAGTAAAACAAGTCTAAATATTTAACTTTATAACATATTTATTAAAATCTATATTATATAATTTTTGTAGAGTTTGATAAAATAGTTATTTTCGGAGTGTTAAAAACAAGAATTTGAATAGTAGATGAGTGCAGTGGTTGTGTTTTTTGTGGTTGCAATAGTAACATTCTTAATAGTTCGACAGTTTTTTACTGTAAAGAGTTTTAAGAGTAAAGAAGAGTATTTAGAGTATAAGCAAAAGGAAAAAGAATTATTAGAACAAGAAGAAGAAGATTGGGATGACGAGTTAATAGATAAAAAAAGTTTCGATTTTCTATTTATAGGAGCAATTGCAACAATACTATTTTTGGTTTTTGGACTATTTACGGGAAACTCGTTTTACTTTATTTTAGTTTTATTTGTAATAACAGCTGCTTTATATATCTATTATTTACCGCCAAAGGATAAATTTTAAGTCTGTATTGACGTAATTTTTATTAGATGTAGGTATTTCTGATTCGCTTGTATTTGCTGGTGTTTTGAGTAAAAAGTAGTTTTGTTCTTTTTTGAGTAAAAAAAATATAAAAATATTTTTCATTACAAATGGCTTATTTATAGTTATTTAAAAGGATTGGCTGAAAAAGGATTGAAAAAAAACGTAGATAGAGTTTGTATTTACAGAATATCGTTCTATATTTGCACTCGCAATAACGAAATGGCCATGTGGCGCAACTGAATAGCGCATCTGATTACGGCTCAGAAGGTTGCAGGTTTGAAT
>NZ_JBBPHM010000041.1:0-5911 GCF_038039755.1 Myroides sp. C1519 | reverse complement strand
AATAGGCAACACGTGTAGATGCATTGCCTTGTGTAGATACCCGTTTATGAGAATATCCCTATTGAGAATAGGCAACACGTATAAATGCATTGCCTTGTGTAAATACCCTTTTATGAGAATATCCCTATTGAGATTAGGCAACACATATAGATGCATTACCTTGTGTAGATACCCGTTTATGAGAATACCCCTATTGAGAATAGGCAACACGTGTAAATGCATTACCTTGTGTAGATCCCCTTTTAATGTAGGGCTACAATTATAAGTGCATTAGCATTTACTTTGACAAGGCAAGATGTAAGATTGGATACGCCTTACCCTGGTCATCCTGTTCAGAACGACCGATCTGTGTAAACCCACAATGCAGATAAAAACCAACCCCTTGTGTGTTTTGTTCATTCACATCTACTTTAGAAACGTTCATTTGCTCCACAGCATACCTAAGCAACTGCTTGCCTACGCCTTGTCCCCTATATACGTTATCAATAAACAACATCTCCAAGCTATCTTCCGCAATTCCCATAAACCCAACCAATACGCCACTTGCATTCTCAAGCGCATACAAGTTTACATATTGAAAATACGTTGGAATATTTGCTTTATAGTATTCAAAATCCTCTTTATGCAGAAAGTCGTGTGTATTTACAACCGCACTCTCCCATATTTCCATCAACCTTGGGTAATCCCCTACCTTTACTTTTCTTATCATCCCTATCGATTTTGATTTACACTGTATAGAACACAAAAATCATTCTTCTTTTGCTTATAACCGCATAGCACACACATAAATTTGTAATACAATCTACAAGGGGATAAACAGAGATGAACTATAAATACATTTAGTACAGCAAGATTACGGAGTTATAATCGCTATAAACAGAGATGAGCTATGATTGCATTTAGTACTGCAAGATTACGGAGTTATAATTGCCATAAACAGAGATAAACTATGATTGCATTTAGTACTGCAAGATTACGGAGTTATAATCGCTATAAACAGAGATAAACTGGAGTTCAAGCCTATTAAAAACAGTGGATGTAGAAAGATAACAACCCTTGTTTTGATTAATCTTTACTCCACTGCACGCTTATTTATGTTGTGAAATTCGCCAAAAAGCAGATAGCGCACAATTATTTCAAAAAAAAGTACATTTTTTTTCACATCATAAAACTATCATTGTAAATAAGTTAAGAGAAACACTGCATTTTTTATTCAAAAAATTACAGCTGAACCCTTGACACGTATCACATTTGTGCTATCTTTGCACTCGCAATACAGAACAACTGTATACGACCGGAGAAATGGCAGAGTGGTCGAATGCGGCAGTCTTGAAAACTGTTGACTGTAACAGGTCCGGGGGTTCGAATCCCTCTTTCTCCGCTAATTTATAAAAGATAACTTTTTAAAAGTCATCAAAAAAACACAAAACCTATGATTCACAATGAGTTATAGGTTTTTTCTTTTTTAGGGGTATCGCATTTTGTTCAAAAGTGCACCTAAAAAGGTTATAGATTCGGTGCACAAAAAAATATTTAAGTGATGCGCACCTTTCAACTTAGCAAACCCAGACGCCAAAGGGTGCCAGAGAGTTTTAGACTGTGATTTTGGAACGTTTTAATTCGACATTTATTAATATTAAAAACAGTTGAATTATGTTAGAAAAACAGTTATCAATTAATTTCTTTCTTAAACCCAATAGAGAGAAAAGTGATTTAAGAGGAGTTTACCTTAGAATCACAGTAGATGGTATTCGCAAAGAGACTTCTCTTAGTCACAAATGGGATATCAAAAGATGGAACCAAAAAGCAGGTCGTGCTAATGGCGCTAAAGAAGATGCTAAAACGCTAAACTATATCTTAGATACAATCATATCTAAGATTACCAAGTACAAATTAGAGCTCTTAAGTAATGAAGAGCCCATTACTACCTCTGTGCTTATGGATTATATCCAAGGCAAAGGAACTAGTAAGGCTAAAGTTTTAGAAGAATTCCAAAAGCATAACGATGAAATCTTTAAACTTGTGCCTAAAGAGTATGCTATTGGAACACATGAAAGATATGTTACAGCAAGATCACATGTAGCTGAATATATTCGTTATGTATATGGTAAAGAAGATATAGAGTTTAGAGAACTCAATTATGAGTTTGTGCTTGGTTATGAGCACTATTTAAAGACCGTTAGAGCGTGTTCTAATAACACAGCTATAAAGTATATCTCAAACTTCAAGAAGATTGTTTTACGGGCAGTTGCTAAAGGAATTATTGCTTCCAATCCATTTGTACAATACAAACCTAAAAAGACTAAACTCAATAAGAAACCATTAAGTAAAGAAGAGTTATCAATTTTAGAAAACAAAGAGTTTACAAATGAGCGATTAGCTACTGTAAGAGATGTGTTTGTTTTTCAATGTTATACGGGGCTCGCTTATATTGATGTATTTCAACTAAAGAAAAGTGATATTACAAAAGATGAAGAAGGTAATCTGTGGATTAGAATTAACAGACAAAAGACAGATGCTAATATTACTATACCACTACTTCCAAAAGCTATTGAGATAATGGAAAAACATAAGGATCATCCCGCTTGTATTGGTAAAGATATAGTGCTTCCTGTTCGCTCTAATCAAAAGATGAATGAGTACTTAAAAGAGATTGCTTCACTTTGTGAAATTAGTGAGTTAAACACCCATAAAGCAAGAAGAACTTTTGGAAGTACGGTAACTCTTGGCAATGGTGTACCTATTCATGTAGTCAAAGAAATGTTAGGACATCACTCTGTTAAACAAACAGAGGAATACGCTTTAACTGAAGAAGAAGCTATTAAAACTGAAATGCAGATTTTAAAAGGTAAACTTGAAGGGAAATCAAATAAGCAAACGGATAATTATACTGACTTACTTGAGGGTTTAAAAAGCCTAAACCCCGATAAATTAACTCAACTAACTACTTTTATTAATCAGTTAAATGGATAATAGGAACTCCCTTAAATTCTCTACACTTTCTAACAATTCAACTGTAGTTTTGCAAACAAGAAATTTAAGGGAGTCAATTTCCAACCTTTTTAATGAGTAGAAGTTAACTTCTACTCATTAAAAAGGTTCTCTATCTCTTTTCTGTTGTAATAATACGAACCAAGTATTTTGCGACACTGTAATTTACCACTGATACGTAATGTTTGTAGTGAAGCTGGCGAGATACTTAGTAATTGTCTTGCTACTTTTGCCTTTACCCATTCAAGAGAGGTTTCTTTGTTTTGCTTGACTAATAGATCTTTTAATTCTCCAATGATTGTTTGAGCAAACAATCTTAAATCGTCTTTTGTAATTTGACTTTCCATGATAGTTGTTTTTTTGGTTAAACAACTAAACTACAATCAAAACAGATTTCACTTTGTTTTTGGCAGTTTTAGAGTCTATTTGGCTATGAATTTCCTATTAAACAACTATAATATTCTCATATAGGGATATCTTACCGATTATTTTATAACTTTACAATTCAATCTTTTTAAATCATTGGCTTTATCTTTGAGCCTTCTTAACTCAGCTATTAATTATGGAACATAAAATACACCAAGGAAGAAATGTAAAGCGTTTTAGAGAAATGCTTGGAATCAAGCAAGAGGTTCTTGCTTTTGATTTAGGAGAGGATTGGAATCAAAAGAAGATATCTTTACTTGAACAAAAAGAAGTCATTGATAATTCACTGTTGCAACAGATTTCTAAAGTACTTAAAATACCTGTTGAAGCAATTGAGAATTTTGATGAAGAGCAAGCTATTAATATAATATCAAGTACATTTCATGGCACACAAGGCTTGATAAATTATAGTCCAGTTTTTAATAACAACCCTATTGATAAACTAGTTCAACTTCATGAAGAAAAGATTGCTTTGTATGAGCGCATGCTTAAAGAGAAAGATGAAATGATGGTTCGCTTAGAGAAGTTGATTCAAACGAAGTAAATAGATTATTAATAAATATATGAAAGCTTAACCTATGGTTAGGCTTTTTTTTGTGACTTATAAAGACAAATAGAACCTCATTAAGCCAATACATAATATAGGAGGTTTTCAGGAATACTTTTCTGAAAATTTTTTAATTATGTTATATAAACAAACCGTTATTAATGAGCTTTGGGAATTACTTCAAAGACTTATGAAAGATGAAAAGTTACAAGATTTTATTCTTGTAGGAGGAACAGCATTAAGCCTGCAAATAGGTCATCGAATTAGTATTGATATAGACCTATTTTCGACCAAAGATTTTGATTATAAATCGATATCACAACATTTAAAACAAAAACTTAATGCCAATGTAAAGGAAATGTTTAATAATACTATTTTAATGGATATCAATCGAGTTAAAGTAGATATTATTGCACATAAATATCCTTTACAAAAAGAAGTATTGAATATAGACAATGTACGATTAGCTTCTTTAGAAGATATTGGAGCAATGAAACTTCATGCTATTTTTCAAAGCGGAACACGTATCAAAGACTTTGTTGATATGTATTTTCTTTTAGAGCACAATCCTTTGCAAACCTATTTAGATGCTTATAAAAACAAGTATAATGGTAATACAGCATTAGCATCCTATGCGTTAACTTTTTATGAGAATATCTATCGAGATTTTGAGGTTACCTTGATGCATGGAAAAGAAAGTAATTGGGGTACAATGAAAGAACGTTTAGAAAAAGCTGTTGCAAATCCCTCTTTTAAATTCGATTTAGAACCCGATAAAAAAATAGACCAATATGTTAGAAAAAGAGGAATACGCAGATAAACAGTTGCTTAACCTTCATGAAATCACTATATTTATAATATGAAAAAAGAACAAAAACTAACTGATATTTCAACTTTAGGAACTCAATTATTTTGGGACACTGACATTAATAAGCTTGATTATCAGAAAGCATATATTCCCATTATAGTACGTGTAATTGAACGTGGCGATCAGAGTGAAATAGATGAAATCGTTCGGTTGTATAGCAAAGAAAAAGTGCTTCTTACAATATGTAAGGAGATTAAGTTCTTACCTAATTACGCTATTGAAAGAGCCATTAGATTTTTTCCAGAACTTAGAAAAGAAGATATGCTTTGTTATCAAAACAGAAAAGATAAATCCTATCATTGGATATAAGAAAAAGCTAGAGTACATGTAATTTTGTACTCTAGCTTTTTTTGCTTTATTTGGGTAATTAATACTCCTTTCTCTTTACCAATTTTGCGACCTTCGGGAGAAAAACGAGTGGTCTTTGATACTGGAAAATTTTCAATTTGTAAGGACAAAGACACATCTCGATAATTCTTACGTAATCTTATTGAGGAAGATGACATGTATTGTAAACTTATCTTTTGTTAAGGGTATTACTTTTATTTACTAATCTATATGTGTTAAAATATATTTAATAAATTATTTTTTTTAACTAAAAATAAAATTTAGTATAATTAAAAAAAAATGAATCCTTTGTGTTAAATTTACAAATACAGGTAACTTTCAATAGGCTTAAGGGAACTCAAAATTTTTAGCTTCAATTTTTCATCACTTTGAAAAGTACAGAGAAGTTATACAAAATCTTATCCCAACACCTCGGAAAAAATTGTAAATTTGAAGAAACAATTTTACTATTGAAACTAAATGAATGCAATTAATCAATATATAACCTTTCTAAAAGAATATAAAAAACTACTTGAAAGAGGTGTGAAAGACGTGTTAAATTCCACTGTTTCGAGTAACTTCATTTGGAACAATGAAATTGACGATTTCATTAATGCGGGTATTTGTGAATCTATATTAACAGACATTTTTACATTTAAATTTAAAAAACAGCCTTTAATTTTCTCATTAGCAAAACCTGTAAATCGTCAGCAAAAAGTGGACAATTAATGTGCTTAAAATAAGATAGTGTT
>NZ_JBBPHM010000040.1:0-6435 GCF_038039755.1 Myroides sp. C1519 | reverse complement strand
GGATATAGATACTTTTATAAAAAAATAAAGGATGTTTTATAAAACATCCTTTATTGGTCACAGACCGTAGTCAAAACTATGCGATTTAGTGCATTGCATTTAGCTTTCAGCTTCTAAAAACCTTTGTGGCTTTGATAGATTTGTAAGAATGTCAAACAAAGTTCTGTACTTCCACCCAGGTAGACTTTAGTCTGCTTTAAAACACTATGGACTGAAAGTCCATAGTGTTTTTTTATAAATTATTTTTCAATAGCATATTTAGTCCCTCCCCATCTGTTAAAATAGTAAGCTCCAGATTCTATATCAACAAGATAATTTTTTACCTTGTTTCCTGAAAAATTCACTTTTAAATCATATTTAGTATTTCCATATTCATTGGTTCTAAACCCAAGCACTAAACCTTCTAGTTTTAGATCCTTTCTAATATCAAAATTCTTAACTAATTTAGATGTATTTCTTGATGTTAATAATTCATCCTTAATAATTATTTTAACAGGATTAACTTCTATTCTATCTAAGTTGTTTAGGTTTTTTAAACCTAAATCATTTATAACTATAGCAATATCCTTTGAAGGGGTTCCTTTTTTTGCATAGTCCTCAAATATTTTAGCAGCTTGTTTATAAATCATTTCATCTGTTATCTCAATACGTTGATCTTCATTAAAGATATTATAAAAATAAAGTACTACTTTTTTCTTTGAACCTAAAACATTTTTAAAACTATTCAAATCAATATTACTATAGTGTTCTTTATAAGCTGGATACAAAATACCTTCTTTTGGCAAATTATTTATACGATAATCATCAATAGTTGAGTAATAGTTTTTTTGAGCATATTGATTAGTATTTTCATTTAATATAAATTCATTAGAAAGTACTAATATGTTTTCTTGATTCTGAATACTAGGGTTTTCAAATAAATTTTTTATAGCGTTAAAAGATTGTTTTATATATTGATCCTTTATAGTTATTGATGTGTCAGTCCTTTCTATGTTAAAAACAGCAGTATTTATTTTAATATATAGTTTTTTAGAAGTTAAGTCTCTCCATATTCCAGTCCATCCTTTGGCTTTTAGTTTATTTTTAGCTCGAACACTATTAAATAACAGAAAGTCTTGTACTTCAAATACTGTTTTAACTTTAGTTTTACTGTCAAAATAGTAGTTACAAAGATACTTACGTCCAAATATTTGACCTGCCCAAGGTCTTTTTATATTAGAACACTCACTAAAGTGACTAGTGTTTTTTGGAAGTGCTGGTCCCTCAAATTCAGATGGATCCCAAGCTCCTGAATCTCCACCAGGAGTCATAATCATTTTTCCTGCTGGGATTAAATCTTCAATATTAGGAACATAAGAAGTGATATAATTATTAACTTTATTTAATCCTATAGGAACAGATAAATCAGAATTTTTATCCAAAAACTCTTCTAGATTATTGACTTTATCTTTATGAACAATAAATAATCCTTTAGGAGTATACATATAGATTGAATCGTTTAACTGAACTTGTCCTTTATAGTTTAAGACAGCCCCTAATTCTTCATTCTGTAGAAAGTTATCATCATCATCATCAATGTCATCATCAACATCACTAACACTATTGTTTTCTGAATTAAAATTGGTTTTTAAAAAAGTTGAAGACACATTATTTAATTTACTTTCAGTCATAGACAATACAGACAAAACTTTTTTTTCATCTTTAATATCTTGTGAAACATATAACGGAGAAAACCCCTTAGTATAGTTGTCTAGAAAAAAATTTTCATTAGACTCTTCATTTTCTATAAACTTTCGTATAGAACTTCTATCCCCTATAAAAACTAAGATTTCTTTTTCAGAATCATATTTAATAGTTTTTTTATGAGGTTTCATTTTTCCTTCGGAAAAAGAATTATCATCTTTTTTACACCCTACAAAGATAATGGCGGTAAAAAATAAAACACTTACAATTTGTCTCATACAAATAAATTTTTTATTAACTTTAACAAAGTTAACAAAATTAATAATACTAAAAAAACAACTAATGAGGTATATTTTAGCTTTCTTTTTGTTTAGTTTGTGTGTTTTTTCGCAAAATGACAATTCTATTAACAAATTAACAGTGTCTGCTGGATTCCAAGGAATAGAAATGACATATGGTTTAAATTTAACAGAAGAAATCGCTTTAGGGACAAGTATTGGTCTTGGAGGGGGGTATTCTATAGAAGATCAACATCTTGAATATAAGATTAATTTTAGTGAATATATACCTTTCTTAAAAAGTAATTTAGGATGGTATTATAATGAAAGAAAAAATAATTATGTTTCTTTTCAAACAAAATATTCTTTCGGCAGGGGGAGTGATGTTGATTATAATAAATTGATTTTAAATGAAATTCATTGGGGTATGAATAGAAAAATCTCAAAAAATGTATTATTTAATTTTCATTTAGGTTTTGGAGATGCCTATGATTTTGATACAAAAAGTAATAGAATTACTCCAACTATTGGGGTAACATTAAAATACTCTATTTTGTAAGTTAATAGTAAATGATTTGAAATAAAAAAGCTCCTGAACTCACTCAGGAGCTTTTTTATTGGTCGCAGACTATAGTTAAAACTACGCACTTTAGTGCATTTAGCTTTCAACTTCTAAGAACCTTTCGGCTTTTATAGCTTTGTAAGAATGACAAACAGAGCTCTTTAATGAAAGTTCAGTTATGTTAATAGTGTGGTAACTGTTTTAGGCGATATTAAGTTCTGTATTCCACCCAGGCAGACTTTATTTTAAATCATTTATCTAATTTCTTCTCCTTTGCTTCTATGAAGTTTCTTTCTTTTATGCTATCAATCAGCTTTTCGTGTATATCTAAATGCTTTTGATATATAACTCTGTGATACTCTACATCCTTTCTAAGCGAAGATATATATTCCTCTGAAGAACTAACCAATTGTTTGAGCATTGGGTATTCTGTGAGCCTTTTTTGAAACTCCTCATATTCCTCATTTGTAAAAAATTCCGTTATTCCCTCGAGGTCTTTTTCTTCTGTCGTTTCATTGTCGCTTTGATGTCGTGAGATTATTAGATTAAAAACATCTTCGTTTATAAATGTTTTTCCATTCTCAACAATAGTAAGGCTTTCGAGGTGTCTTTGTGCTGTTCTTAGGCTGACGCCAAGTGTCGCCGATATGTCGCTTGTTGTGTATTTCATAGTTGAAATTTAGCATATTATTTTTGAAAACTACCCAACACATCAGCAAGACTTTGGCTTTCACTTGTTCTTTTTTCTTTCATCACCTTTTCAGCTTTCGTTTTCTTTTCCTCTTTAGCTATTTTTACGTCATTTAAAAGAATTTTAAGCGATTTTATAACATACCCCTTCGGATTTATAGTTTCGCTTGCAAATCGCCTTAAATCGGCTAATTTGTCTATTAATTCGCCTTTATCTAAGACTTGGTAAAGCTCCTCGAATAAATCGCAGTTGTTTTTTATCTCTTTATCAGTAAAACCATATTGAGCCATTAAGTACTCCTTATCCGTTGGCTCAAGATAAAAGCGTGTTGACATCTGTTTACCTAATTTCTTAGCTTTTAAGCCTTGATTTTCTTTACCTGCTTGGTAGATAGGGATAAATTGTAAAGACGTTATTTTTCGCCCCGTTTTGAGGGGTTTGTAAATGAATGTATAAGGGCTTTTTTCGTCAAGTTCCTTTTTTGCAGGTTCTACCACATAGCGTAAAAAATCAGCAGTAAGTTTGTATTTATTGGTAATACAAAACATTTCTTTAAGTTCCTCAATGCTGTAATTAATGGGTTTAGCTTGGTTCGAAAACAACTCATAAAAACGCATTGAATATTCACTTTGAAAACTCATAGCTGTTACCAGTTCGTATTTTCTATATCCTTTTGAGAAGTCCATAAGGGCATTATATATGAAGTCAGCCACATAAAAAGTAACAGAGTCAGCCCTTGAATAATCCATTTTAACATTAAACACTATACCCGAAGCCCTCCATTGCTTATTGGCTTTATCGTCATAAGTGATAATCTTTTGAGAAAGAGTTTCAAAAGCCTTTTTTATACGAGCGTGGTTTTTGTCTTTATCCTCATCAGTTAAAAATGTAGATAAAGGAATTATATACTGATAAGAATCGTAAAGAGTAGGGTTTACAGCGTGTTTAGCGTTTAATTGCTTGCCCTCCATTAAATACTGATTAAGTTCTATAATGCGGTACAAAATACGTTTTTCATATACTGAGTAATCATACTTTGCAGTTGTAAGTATGTAGCTTTGCAGTACTTCTTTGTCAGTGATTTTCATAGTTATACGTTTCTATTATGAGATTATGAATACAAATATAAGTAAAAATATGAGTTACAAAACAAAACTCATAGTTAGTATTCAAAAACTCATATTTAAAATGTTAAAAGAGTATTCAAAAACTCATAGTTAAGTATTCAAAAACTCATAGTTCAGATTTTTTAAATCTTTGGGAACACCAATAAAATAAGGCGTTCCGAGAGATTTATAAAAAGCTGGATAAGTTATAATCTATAAGCTATGATTAATTTATTTATAATTATAGTCTTTTTAAAGGAGTTAATGTATTGAAAATCAATACATTGTGTCATTTTATCAGTAATGAAAGAAAAAAATCAAATCAAATCATACCTAAGTAAACAAGGGCGCGCGATACATCGAAAACTTATGTGTATTGATTATCAGAGTGTTAGTAATTTAACTACGAGTTATTGAATACTAAATCTTTTAAAATCGTGTTTAGTGAAGTTCGTTAATTGCTCGCTGAACCAATGGAGGAAATTTTTTCCTTTATTGGAGAAGTGAAATATAAATTAATTGACAAATAGAAAAGTTAACGCCTGAAACCTTTTGATATTTTAGTTTTAACTTCTTCTGATAGCTTTATAAATTGTTGCTTAGTTTCCTTTAAAAAGGCATATAGTTTGTTTTCATAAGCATCTCTATCCTTTGTTATTTTTTGTAGTAATTCCCATACAGAACCTTTAAAAAGTGGGTGTATAGGTGGAATGTATTTTCGAATATACTCATCTGTATTGAGTGGATTTTCTCCGTTACTAACGTCCTTTTTTATTTCCTTTTTTATTTTTTCAGTAGCAAGGTTTAATCTATGTATTAGAATGCTATTTGCTACTTTTTCAGGATTTAAAAGGAATTCATTTACAAGTTCTTCAGAAGAGTTAATTACAGATGTTAGAGTTTTTATATCGCTTTGAAGTTCTATTACTTTCTTTGAAGCTTGTTCATTTAGCGTTTTAAGTTGTTTTTCTACCCTTAAACGCTTTCTTTCTTCTTCTTGATACTTTTTATTAGCTTTGTTTTTTTCGTCCTCTAAAAGCACCCTATAGGTTTTTATATCTTCTTGAAGTTTTTCAATAGTTGCCTCTTTGTCTACTGAAGAACCAAAGAGTGTTCTTTTCTCTACGACTTCAATAGGTTGATTTATTTTTAAAGCAATTTGGTTTTCTCTTCTACGATATTCGTCTAAACTTTCGTGTTTTGCAGCAGATCCTAATTCTCCTCTTTCTAAACCAAATGGCTTCATATATTCTGCATACCTGGTTTGCTTTTTTTGAAGTGCGAATTTATCTCCCATTACTTCTTTAGCAGAGAGTTTACCCTCCTGGGTTAACGGAATTGTGATAGCGTGTATGTGTGGGGTTTTTTCATCCAGGTGTAATGAGAACCTAACAATGTTATCTGTGCCGTATTGCTCTTTTAGAAATTCAAAATTAGCTTTTATCCAAGCTTCTTTTTTCTTTTCATCAGAGAATATGGATATCATATCTTCATGAGTTCCGGAAAGAATATGAGAGAGGAAGCGAACGGCATCCGTTCTTATCTTTCTTTTGCCGTTATAGCCGTCTTTAATTCGTGCTTCTATAGCTTCGGGCAGTTCCATATTGCAGTATTTATTTACTGCATAGTTTTGATTTAAATCTCCTCGAGATAAATCTGCGTGTGGATAGGTGTGTTCTTTTCCTTCAGTTCTGTCGATGTGGTGTCCTAATCCTCCGGAACTGTCCAAACCTTTTTCAACGTGATATGCTACTTTTCCCATTTTCTTTTTTTGCTTTTCGATTTTCATTAGGGGTTGAAAACCCCTACCCCCACGAAGTGGGTAACCTCGTAGAGCCTACACTTATTTTTGACGTCAGGAAAAAAATAAGTATAGTAGGTTATACTTATAGGTAAACCGTAAGTCGTAGCAAGGTACAAAAAAAGCGTATTTCAGATTTAGTGAAATACTACTGTTTTACAGAATAAAACAAACAACATTTTTTAAAAATCTAATAATACTCAAAATAGGATTGAGATTGTTATTATAATTTAACCCTTAGTATATGTACATCAAGTGAGGATATAGATACTTTTATAAAAAAATAAAGGATGTTTTATAAAACATCCTTTATT